>CAZWZZ010000260.1:0-7867 GCA_964638395.1 uncultured Caldilineaceae bacterium | reverse complement strand
TACAACGACTGATTAAGCGAGGGTTTGACATTCTTGTCAGTTCGGTTAGCCTCATGCTCTCGTTGCCCATTATGGTTTGCATCGCCATCGGCATCAAACTCGACTCTGCCGGGCCAATCATTTTTACCCAGCAACGGGTGGGCGAAAATGGTCGGATTTTCAAGATGTATAAATTTCGGACGATGGTTCACGACGCGGAGACGAAACAGGAGATTATCAACCACGAAACCGTTGAAGGCCATATTTTGCACAAATTTTATGATGATCCTCGGGTGACAAAATTTGGGCGGTTCCTGCGCCATACCAGCCTGGATGAGTTGCCTCAACTCTTCAACATTCTCAAAGGGGAGATGAGCCTGGTCGGGCCACGCCCGGAACTGCCCTGGCTGGTGGACCGCTACGAGCCGTGGCAGCGGAAGCGGTTCGAGGTTCCGCAGGGCTTAACCGGCTGGTGGCAGGTCAATGGCCGTTCCGATAAGCCGATGCACCTTCACACGGAGGAGGATTTGTACTATATCAAGAATTATTCATTGTGGTTCGATATTCGCATCCTGTGGCGGACAATTAAGGCCGTGCTTGAGCGGCGGGGGGCGTATTGATTTAGCCCCTCGCCTGAATTTTCACAATGCGCGGATTTATGCTACTATTATTTTTCAAATGAGCAGCGCTGGCGATTTTGAGCAAGCGCTGATTTTTATTGTCAGCTACAGTATATTAGTCATTTTATATTTGACTTAATTTTCATTATGGCAGTCGATCCAACAGTTCAGAAACAGGTGATTATCACCGGTGTCGAAGATGGACAAGAGCAACATGGCTACTTCGCCTTCATTATTGACTTCGTCAAGCAAATCATTCATCTGTTTCATTACCAAGAACTTATTCGCACTCTCGTCATTCGTGATCTAAAAGTTCGGTACAAAAATTCCCTGCTCGGCATTGTCTGGTCACTGATGAATCCCGTGCTAATGATGATTGTTTTTACGGTTGTCTTCACGGTGATGGCCCCTATTCGGGCCGGGTCGGTCAATAGCTTTCCTGTTTTCGTGTTGTGTGCCCTGCTGCCCTGGAATTTTTTTGCCTCCTCAGTCATCGGCTCGACAACCAGCATTGTCTTTAGCGCCCCTTTGCTGAAAAAAGTTTATTTTCCTCGAGAAATCCTGCCATTATCCTTAATCTTGGCTAATCTGGTCAATTTTTTAATCGCCTTGATAGTCCTCTTTATCGTTATATTTGTTTTTCAAATTCCGCTGACGATATGGTTGGTTTTTTTACCTCTTGTTATCCTCATCCAAGTAGTTTTTACATTTGGGATCGGCCTCTTTCTAGCGACGATGAACGTATTTTATCGAGATACCCAGCAGGTGATGGATGTGGTCATGTTAGCCTGGTTTTTTATGACCCCCATCTTCTACCCTTTGGATATTTTGCCCAGAAATTATGAACTGTTTGGATACACCCTCGATGTCTGGCGACTAGCCTACATCTTGAATCCAATGGCTTCTCTAATTGCCAATTATCGGGTTATCTTGGTGGATGGCTCCCCACCAGCCCTCGATTTTTTAGCCAGAACTGCCGTCACTGCCGGCGTAGTTCTACTTATTGGCTGGTTCATCTTTCATCGCTATAGCTGGCGCTTTGCCGAGGAACTTTAAAATTCTATGAGTGCGCTTATTCGCTTCGACCGGGTCTCAAAAAAATTCATGCTTCATCATCAGAGAACTCGTTCGTTGCAAGAACTGATGATGAATATTTTGAAAGGTAAGCGACAGGAGGATCAGGAAATCTTCTGGAGTTTGCGGGATGTGAGTTTTGAGGTAGGTCGGGGAGAAACAGTCGGCATCATTGGTTCCAATGGTGCCGGCAAAAGCACTATTCTTAAACTGATCTCTCGTATCATTCGTCCCACATCCGGTCAAATCGAACTCAATGGCCGAGTAAGCGCCCTGCTTGAGTTAGGGAGTGGCTTTCATCCGGATATGACTGGCCGGGAAAATATCTATCTCAACGGCTCGATTTTGGGTTTGAGTCAGGCTGAAATTCGACGCAAAATGGACGAAATTATCGATTTTGCGGAACTAGAGCGATTTATTGATTTACCGGTCAAACATTATTCTTCCGGCATGTATGTTCGTCTTGGCTTTGCCGTCGCTGTTCATACCGAACCAGATGTTTTGTTGGTGGATGAGGTGTTAGCCGTTGGGGATGCGGCTTTTCAGCGTAAATGTCTCGATCATATTGACAAGCTTCGTAGGGAGGGGGTCACGATTTTACTCGTTTCCCACGGCCTGGATACAATTCAGAAGATTTGCAAAAGAGTCATCTGGATCGACTTGGGGCAACTTGTGGCCGATGGCACGACAGAGTCGGTTGGTAAGCAGTACTTATGGCATTCCTACGCGGAGAATCGAATAGCCGTCGAAGCTGAGGATAAAAAACGGTGGGGCAATCGTAAGATTGAAATTGAACGTGTAACTCTGATCGGTCAGGATGGACTGGAAACAGAAGTTTTTTGCACAAATGAAAGTCTGACTGTCGAAATTCATTATCGAGCCAGACAGCGCATCGAACGACCAGTATTTGGATTAGCTATTCATCGAGGCGATGGAACACACATCAGCGGTCCAAACTCTCGCTTTGGCAACTACGAGCTTCCGTGGGTTGAAGGAAACGGCGTTATTGAATATAAAATCGCCTCGCTACCTTTGCTCGAAGGGACCTATTATCTATCGGTCGTTGCTTGTGATTGGGAAATGAATATGGCTGAAGTATTCGATTACCACGATCAATTGTACCCATTTCGGGTACACACAGATGAGGAATCTGAAAAATATGGGTTGTTAGCTTTGAATGGCACGTGGCAAAATGGCAGAAATAAGAAAGTTGCTGCCTCCTTTGACCCTCACATAACTTCCCTTCGCAAATAAGCAAAGATTACAAAGACCCACAATATTTTAATGGTTGCTACGCCACGAAGCCCTATTGTACCTCCCTATAAAATCCATGTGCTTTATGAATATGGTATTGAGTTACGTCCACACACGAGCGCTTTTGTACGTCTTTTATGTCCCCTTACTCACGCAGCGGTTCGCAATCAGTTAGAGATAGTCCGCTCTCTGACTTACGATGGTCAAGAGGTGGACGCTGTTATTGTAGAAAGACTTTGGCGCCCCGACATTTCCTTGACTGTAGCAACTAATTTAGTTGATCTTATTCGCCAAGCTGGAGCAAAATTTATTTATACGCTTGACGATAATCTCTTAGATGTTCCTATTCAAGAAAACGGGTGGCCCACACCAGAACATTTTCATACAGTCGAATTTTTTCTCAATCAGGCCGATTTGGTCGTAGTTTCGACTGAGATGCTTCGTAAACGTTTGGTCAGTCTCAATTCCAATATTGTAGTTGTACCGAATGCATTGGACGAACGTTTATTGCTCCCCTCTCCATCCCAGGTAAACACTGTTCCAACGTCGTCCTGTCTGACTATCGGCTATATGGGATCTGTAACTCACGATGATGATCTGCTTATGATTTTACCGGCGTTGCAAACTATTTGGCAACGTTATTCAGGACGAATTAAATTTCAACTTATCGGCGGAGTTAGACACAAGCAAACCTTTCAAGCCTTTGGTAAATTGCCTATTCAGATAATTAATCTCAAACAAGGTATTGACTACCCCTCGTTTTTAATGTGGTTTGTCAGACAGATGCGATGGGATATCGCTCTCGCCCCTCTGAAATTGACTCCATTTACCCGTTGTAAATCTGATATCAAATTTTTAGATTACAGCGCTATCGGGGCGGCAGGTATTTATAGCCACGTTCCCGTTTATGAAGGGAGTGTGCGCCATCTACGAACTGGCTGGCTGGCTGAAAACCATTCAGAGGCCTGGTTTGAGGCTCTTGATCGACTGATTATTGACGCACCCTTGAGAAAAAGGGTGGCTCAAAACGCTACTGATTATCTTTATGGTGAACGAACTCTGGCCCAATGTGCCGCCGATTGGCTGGGTGCGCTGGAAACAGCGATTGACTCCCCCTCGCATTGATTGCGGCTTGTCAGCTTATTTTGTATAATGGCTTGCCTTTGCGCGACAATGTTTTGAAAATTCTTAATGTCTTTTAGCCAGTGTAACTGGAAACAATAATGAGCATAGAAAAGACTACAGAGTTATATGATGCATATTATTTCGCTACCGGCTGTGGCAATCCCTACCAGCGAGATGAGACATGGATGAATTTTTTCGACGGTATCGCCCGGCACATTATCAAGGGGATAAAGCCAGGCAGCGTTTTAGATGCAGGGTGCGCGATGGGCTTTTTGGTAGAGAAATTGCGACTTCATGGTGTCGAGGCCTTTGGGGTTGATGTATCCGAGTATGCCATTCAAAATGTTCATCCCGATATTGCGCCCTATTGTCGGGTTGGTTCCGTGACCGAGCCTTTTTCCCAAAATTACGACCTCATCGTCTGTATCGAGGTTTTGGAGCATATCCCTAAAGAAGAAGGGGAAGCGGCAGTGGCTAATTTTTGCCAATATACAGATGATATTCTGTTTTCATCAACACCATTCGACTATAAAGAGGCAACCCATTTCAATGTGCAGCCCCCTGAATATTGGGCCGCTTTGTTTGGACAATATGGCTTTGTACGTGATGTAGATTTTGATGCTACGTTTATCACCCCTTGGGCAATCCGTTTTCGCAGAACGAACGATCCCTTAATTCGGACAATTTCGGCCTATGAAAGACGGATGTGGCAGTTATTGCAACGTAGTCAGGGTCAGCAAGAATTGAGTTTAGAATTACGTAGGGCGTTGGCCGAAAAGGAGGAGCTATTAACCGAAAAAGAGACCGAATTGCTAATAAAGTCCCAAACCGAACAGCAGTTAAGAAAAGAAGTAAAGGAGTGGGAGGGACGCTGGAAACAGATTAAACAGAGTCCGGGATGGGCACTTCTCAATAAACTGCAAGGCTTGCGAGGCAGTATTGCGCCACCAAGAAGCATTCGAGATCAATTTATTGATGATATATTCCGAGCCTGGCATCACCGAAGCTTTCAACCATTGAGGACCTCTATGCACCGAGTCGGAAAAGATTTGACCTGGCGTAAAAGGTCACTTACTTGGCAAATTCAACTCAAACTCAATCCTCCCAAACAAGGTGAGGTCATTATCGTAGATGAGATTGCACCCCGCCCTCCTCTACAAAGCCATCAAACCACAGTCGAAATTGTGATTTGTGTTCATAATGCATTAGATGACGTTAAACGTTGTTTAACGTCGATCTTGAATTATACCACCTCTCCTTACCATCTTATTTTGGTGGATGACGGCAGCGACTGGCCGACATGGAATTATTTGGCGAAATTTTCTAAAGAACACTCATGTGTCTTACTTCGTAATGAAGACGCAAGAGGTTATACAATTGCCGCGAATCGTGGCCTACGGCATACTTCAGCCGATTATGTCGTTCTTTTGAATAGTGATACGGTTGTGACCGAAGGTTGGCTAGATCGGCTGGTAGCTTGTGCCGAGTCAAACCCTAAAATTGGTCTTGTTGGACCACTCTCCAACACGGCTTCCTGGCAATCTATTCCTAATATAGAAGAAAATGGGGATTGGGCCGCAAACCTGTTGCCCACAGAGATGTCCATCGCTGAAATGGGGCGTCTGGTCGCCTATTATTCAAACCGGCTCTATCCATTAATGCCCTTTTTGAATGGTTTCTGTATCCTGATCCGGCAAGAGGTAATCCAAGAGGTCGGCCTGTTTGATGAAGAGAATTTTGGGGCAGGGTATGGTGAAGAGAACGATTATGCCCTGAGAGTACGAAAAGCTGGTTGGGGCTTGGCTGTGGCCGATGATACCTACATCTATCACGCCCAATCGCGCAGTTATTCGCACGACAGGCGGAAAATATTAAGCGAGCAAGCTAACGTAACTCTGGCTAAAAAACATGGCCAGAATATCTTAAGTGAAGGCGTTGCTGTTTGCCGCCATGACCGAGTGTTGCAAGGAATTCGAACTCGCAGTCAAGTGATGTTGGCCCGTCAGGAATGGCTTAAACGTGGGCGCGAAAAATTCGCCGGGAAACGAGTTCTCTTTATACTGCCCTTATTTACAGCCGCAGGTGGGGGAAACGTCGTTATCGATGAAGCTATGTCAATGCACAATATGGACGTCGAGGCCCATATTTTTAATTTGACGCTTCACCAAGATGGCTTTCAAAAGGCTTATCCAGAGATTGAACTGCCGGTCCGTTATGGCGAACCGGAACATCTTACTCAATTAGCGCATGAATATGATGCTATTATTGCCACATCCAATTTTTCGGTTAAGTGGTTAGTACCCATTACCGAGCAGGAAAAATATCCTGTCTTAGGCTATTATGTGCAGGATTTCGAGCCATATCTGTTTCCTGAAAACAGTGAAGGGTATCAAGAGGCGTGGCAATCTTATACGCTTATCCCTGATCTGGTTTGTTTTACGAAAACGCAGTGGAATCGGCAAGAAGTTAAAAATCAAACCGGCGTCGATTGTGATATAGTCGGCAGCAGTTTGAACATTGATCTTTTTTGTCCGCGCCCCCGTCTGGAACCGGAATGGCCGGATCATCCCCTCAAAATTGTGGCCATGGTTCGGGCCAAAACCAGCTACCGGAACCCTAAATTGACGATGACTCTGTTACGTCAAGCGGCACAACAGTTCAAAGGTGCTGTAGAAATTACAATTTTTGGCACCAAGCTGGAGGAGGTCGAATTTGCCGATTTACCACGGGATTTTCCCTGGCGCTTGGCCGGAACCCTAAATCGACGACAAGTGGCAAATCTCTTGAATGAAGCTGATATTTTTGTTGATTTCTCTGCACACCAGGCTATGGGATTGACCGCTCTGGAGGCAATGGCTTGTGGGGCAGCGGTCATCGTCCCCGAACGGGGTGGCACGGATAGCTTTGCCAACCACGAAGAGAACTGTTTGGTTGTGGATACGGCTTCGGCAGATGATTGTTGGAACGCGCTCAAAAAATTGATTACTATTCACGATTTGCGGACCCATTTACAGCAAAATGCCCTGGCTGATGCTTGTCAATTTTTCTCGGAACAATCGGCTTTTAAGATTTTAAGCGCCTTGTTTGATCCGACTAATCTTGACGACTCATGACCCAACGGCGGGTTCATATTGTTTATGAATATAGTCACGCTCCTCACCCTCACGGTAGCGCCTATCTACGGCTGCTCCGTCCGCTCGGTCACCCAAAACTACGACAATCTGTTCACTTGACCGCCGGTATTCAGTATGAGGGGCAACCTGTTGATGTTGTTATCGTAGATCGGTTGTGGCGACCAGATTTATCACCCAACCTGGCTGAAGGACTGGTGGCTAAAATCCGCGATGCAGGCACACGCTTTATCTATACGTTAGATGACAACTTTTTAGATTTACCGGCAGAGCGTCCTCGATGGCCCGGAGCCAAACATTTACCCACGGTTGAGTATTTCCTGCGCCAAGCGGATGGCGTGGTAGTCACCACGCAGCCGCTCAAGGAGCGATTGGCTGCTTTTAATCCGAATATCTTTGTCGTGCCCAACGTGCTGGACGAACGTCTACTATTCAATACGGGGCTGGCGGCCAGAGTACTACGTTTTAGAATCGGCAGAGAAACAACCCGCTTGTTTAGACGGGGTCGCCATGCTCTGGGGCAGTTTTTCCCGACAGTGCCCCGCAAAATCGTCATCGGCTATATGGGCACGTTGACTCACGATGAGGATCTGATGATGGTTGTGCCTGCTCTCCAGGCCATCGGCGCACGGTATCGAGACAGAGTCGAGTTTCATATCATCGGCGTGGCGGAACAGTCGGCCA
>CAZWZZ010000259.1:0-7877 GCA_964638395.1 uncultured Caldilineaceae bacterium | reverse complement strand
ATTCACAAAAAGCCTGGGCCTCATCCCAGGTGACATTGGTGACCGGATGGTCGGCCAATTCGATAGGATAGGTTCCCCACGGAGCGGGAGCGTCGGTTTCTTCGACAAACGTTTGGTATTGGGCGTTGGTTACTTCATATTTGTCGATCTCAAATTCGGCCAGATCGAGCCGTTTTTGGGCCGCTCTGTCACCCAGCACAAATTCGCCCGCCGGAATGGTCACCATCTCCCCAATATCGGGCGGGGGCAGGGGCGAGCTACCGGCGCTCGAATTGGAACCGGACGTCGCCGGGGAGGCAAGCCAGGGCAACCCCACCAGCAACATAACCACGACCAGGCCGGCAAAGGCCATCAGGGGCACGGGAACCGGCCCCACTTTTTTGTGCCACACGCCCTCATTGGATTGCGACCCGCCCTGACCGGTCACTTCGGCCATCCGCTTCATCCGGCCCCGAATGGCCACCACGATGTCTTCCGGCTCGAACGGTTTGGTGATGTAATCATCGACGCCCATCTCCTTCCCCCGCCGGATGTCGGCGATATCCGTCTTGGCTGTCAAGAAGATGAAGGGCACTGTAACCCACCTGTCACTCTTGTGGATTTCTTCATACAGTTGATAGCCGTCCATCTCCGGCATCATAATATCGGCTAAAATCAGATCGGGCGTGATCCGCTCCAAAATTTCCAGAGCTTCCTTACCATTCTGGGCCGTCAGGGCCTGGAAGCCTTCCATCTCCAGCGTTAACTTGACCCCGTTCAACAACTCCGGGTTGTCATCAACAATCAGGATAATCTTTTCCATCAGGGACTCCTTGTCGTTTGTTAGATTGTTGCATTTGGGCTTTTTTATTAGAGAAGCGTGTTAGAGGGCTGAAAGCGTGCCGTACAGAAAGTATAAAGCACTACCTGCGTTTTGTAAAAAGGCTCATATGGGTTTAGCAGTTCTAAATATAGCGAACAAGACCCTAAAGGTTTCCATAGATCAGGCCAAACGTGGTCGATTCACGGAGACGAAGCTGCTTTCAAGTAACCTTTAGGGACGAAACCTTTAGGGTCTGGCTCCAATAGACGGGGTACGGCTCATTATATCAAGTTTCGGGATCGGGTTAGATAGGAAAATGGAGCTATTGCTTTTATGCGCCCCCACTCGTAACAATCGAAATATGACGATTTTAAGGAGACATGGTATAGTTTACCGGAGAAAATAGGCAGAAGGGAGTAACCTCATGTTAGTCGTTCACGTTTATGTTCACGTCAAGCCGGAGTTTGTGGAGGCGTTCAAGGAAGCGACCATCGACAATGCCCGCAACAGCGTGCAGGAGCCGGGCATCGCTCGCTTCGATGTCATCCAGCAAAATGATGATCCGACCCGCTTTCTGCTGGTCGAGGTCTATCGCACGCCGGATGATCCGGCCCGCCATAAAGAGACGGCCCATTACGCCACCTGGCGCGATACCGTGGCCGAGATGATGGCCGAGCCGCGTCGCAGCCTCAAATACAGCAACATTTTCCCGGCGGATGCAGGGTGGTAAGCCATGAATTTTGAATTTGCCACCGCCACTCGCATCATTTTTGGGCCGGGCCAGTTGCCGGCCGCCGGGCCGCCGGCCGCCGGGATGGGCCGCCGCGCCCTGGTCGTCACCGGTCGCACCGAGGCCAGGGCCAAACCGCTGCTGGACATTCTGCTGACCCACGGGGTGGCGGCCACCACCTTTCCCGTCGAGGGGGAACCGACCATCGACGTGGCCCAGCAGGGAACCGAGGCCGCTCGCCAGGCCCAGGCTGAGGTAATCATCGGCTTCGGCGGCGGCAGCGCCATCGACGCCGGTAAGGCCATCGCCGCCCTGTTGACCAACGAGGGCGAGCCGCTCGACTATCTGGAAGTCATCGGGCGGGGACAGCCGTTGACGGCCCCGCCGGCCCCTTACATCGCCATTCCGACGACAGCCGGCACGGGGGCCGAAGTGACCCGCAACGCCGTACTCGGCTCGCCGGCGCATCAGGTCAAGGTCAGCCTCCGCAGCCCGTTGATGCTGCCCCGCCTGGCCGTGGTCGATCCCGAATTGACCTACGACGTACCGCCGGCTGTGACCGCCAGCACCGGCCTGGATGCCCTGACCCAGGTTTTGGAGCCGTATGTTTCCCCCAAAGCCAACCCGCTGACGGACGCCCTCTGTCGGGAGGGGCTGCGCCGGGCCGCCCGCTCCCTGCGGCGGGTATATGATGATGGTCAGGATGCCGCAGCCCGGGCGGATATGGCCCTGGTCAGCCTGTTTGGCGGGCTGGCGTTGGCCAATGCCAAACTGGGCGCGGTTCACGGCTTTGCCGGGCCGTTTGGGGGGATGTTCCCCGCGCCCCACGGGGCCACCTGCGCCGCCCTGCTGCCCCACACGATGGCCATCAACGTCGAAGCCCTGCGGGAACGAGCGCCGGACAGCGCCGCCCTGCGGCGGTATGACGACATCGCCCGCATCTTGACCGGTAACGATATGGCCACCGCCGCCGATGGCGTGGCCTGGGTGCAGGGGGTGTGTGAGACCCTGGCCGTGCCCCCCCTCTCCAGCTACGGCCTGACTCGGGAGAGCTTTCCCCCGCTTATCGAAAAGGCAGCGAAGGCCAGCAGTATGCAGGGCAACCCCATCCCCCTGACCGACGACGAGATGGTCGAAATTTTAGAGCGAGCTTTGTAGTTTAGCGCAAACTCCGCCGGGCCGCGTCGATTGCGACCTCTTGTCGTTGCCGGTTTAAAAAGAAGCTGACGTGAGTATAGCCCACCTCGGCTAACATATCGAGGGCCTCTTCGTAGTCGGCGGCCACCCGTTGTGGTTCGTGGGCGTCGGCCCCGATGACGACCGGGATGTTCCGCTCCCGTATTTCGTATAGAAAAGGTAGGCTGGGGTGCATCTCGGCCAGCGGCTTTTGCCGGCCGGAGGTGTTCAACTCCATCGCCGTGCCGGTCTGGGCCACCCGGTCCAGACAGCGGCGGATGTCATCGACCACCCGCTCGAATTGCCATTGGTGCGGCGTCATAATTTTGATCAGGTCGGGGTGGGACAGGGTGTCGAACAGCCCCGTCTCGGCGGCCAGGGCCAGATGCTCGAAATGGAGGCGCTGGTACGCGACCGGGTCGCCGTTGTAGTAGCGCTCTTTGTAATCCGGCAGCAGAGAGTGAATCGAGCCGAGGATATGGTGAAAATCGGCCCGGTCGTGCAGCCTGGCCAGCCAATCCTCGGCCCCCGGAAAGTAATCACTCTCCATCCCCAGCCGGACATCGACCCGCCCCGCCCACGACTCTCTGGCCCGCGCCACGAGGGCCACATACTCATCAAATTGATCCGTCTTCATCCGGTATCGCAAAGCCCAGGCATCCTCCTCGGTCGGGTTGTGGCAGGTGACGATGATGCCCTTGAGACCCCGCTTCTCGGCCACGGCGGCATACGCTTCCGGCTCGCCCTTGGCGTGTTTACACAGGGGGGTATGCATATGGGATTCGTACAGAATTGGTTCGGTTGTCATGCAAGCTCCGTTTCATTGTGTCGATGCGATTTTTTACATAGTCCCAACCAGAGATTATACTACAAGCAATAAATTTAGCGAGTTGCTGAAATTTCTCAAGAGCTTTTGGGTGTGTTTCAAATGAGTTAGGACCGTGAACTCATTCTTCGGTTTACTCAGGATGCTGCGGTCTACTGATACTATAGCAAAAAGTTACAAAAATTGGAGAGGGTCTGCCGCTCCACAAAAATAGGGCGTTGAGATGATTATCTCAACGCCCTATCGAGTCATCAGGAACTTACTGAACGTTTAGCGCCCCAGCAGCTTCCGCCCACGCAGGGCCAGGCCGGTCAATAGCAGGGCCAGCCCGCCCAGTAGGAGGTAAAGGGCTGTGTTGGGCAATGCGCCGCCCGATTGGGGCAGGGCTTCCGGGGCGGCTTCCTCGGTGGTAGCCTCGTCGCCGGGGGCGGTTTCAGCGTCGGTCTCGGCGGCGCTGTCCGCTTCGCCTTCGGCCATCACGGTTTCATCGCCACCTTCTTCAGCCGTTGCCTCACCCTCGGCCATCGCTTCGCCGCCATCCATCCGGGCTGAAACGGCCTGAGCCAGATAGTCGGCTATCGCTGCCGCTTCGTCGTCACTGACCTGTTCTTCGCTGTAGGCGGGCATGGAGCTGGCCGGCGTGCGGAGTTGGGCGATGACCATCTCGGCGGTCGGCACGACTTCCTGCTCCACATAGTTGTCAATCAGCCGCCCCTGGCCGGTCTGAATTTCCTCGGCGTGGCAGGCCACACACCGCTTCTGGGCCATCAAATTTTGGCCCTCATTCTCGTAGGTGTCCGGCTGTTGCGGCACGAACTCGCCGGTCGGGGCTTCGAGCGAGGTCATATAGGCGTGCATGTCGATGATTTGTTCATCCGTCACCTGATCCTCGGCAAAGGCCGGCATAAAGCGGCGGGGGGTGCGGACCTGGTCGATCCACTCCTCGGCAGTGGCCTCACTCCCGGCCAGGGGACCGCTCCAGGCCCCTTCGCCCATCGGCCCGTGACATTGTTGGCACTGCCAGATTTGCTCTTCCCACAACACCTGGCCATTGTCAGGGTCCTGGGCCAGGGCCGTGGTGGCGGTCATACTCAACAGGGTGAATAAGGCGACGACGATCATTGCAACGTTACGGAATTTCATATGGTTCTTCTCTCCTCGGCTAGTTGTTCGATTTAATGAAAAAAATAGGGACTCCTATCTTAAATTCCGCTGAATTGTAGAAATTTATGGTAGAATGTCAAATTTGAATACTTACTCCGAGTAAGATTTGTGGCTTACTCCCCCCACGACAGCCGCTCGTTGAGCCAACTGCGCTCGCCATCGCCCCACGGTATCGCTGCGGGCAGGTTGAACAGCTTCCGGGGTTCTCCGCCGGTCAAGGGCACGACCCAGACGGCCCAGGCCCCGTCCCGGTCGGAGACGAAGGCAGCCCAGTTGCCATCGGGAGAGATGGTCGGCAGGCCATCGGCGCTGGTGGGGCTGTTGGACAGGTTGCGGAGTTGTTGGCCGTTGATGTCCATAACGTAGGCTTCCCAGTTGCCGTCCCGGTTCGAGCTGAAGGTCAGCCAGGTTCCTGCCGTATCGCTGGGGATGTCGGTCGTGTTGTCCGTCAGTTGATGGGGCATCAGGCCGTCACTAAAGCCTTTCGTCGAGGCGGAGGGGACGACGTAAATGCCACACAGGGCGTAGCCAGCCCAGGAGTTGCAACCCTTGTAGGCGATTCGCTCATCATCGAGCCAGACGGGATGGCTACCCAGCAGTTCGCCGATGTGCCCGGCGGGGATCAGCTTGCCCAGCGAGGTGATCTCTTTGCAACGGGCTTCTGTTTCCTGATGGGGCGGCTGGAGGCCGCACTGGACGAAGATGAAGGATTCCGGCTCGCCGCTGGCCCCGATGACGCTGTCGTCGTTGTCGTAAGCGACCCGGTTGCCCCAGGGATCGTAGACCGGATGACTGTCTCCGGCGTCGTCGCTGACCCGACGACTGCTGCCATCGGCCAAGTTGTATTCAAAGATGGCGTCGGTCTCGCCCCCGTCCCGGTTGACCAGCAGCCGCTCCCCATTCGGGTGAAAGTCCGGCTGGCGGGCAAAGGGAATCCGGCTCATCTCCTGGCCGTCGGGCAGGGAGAAGATGTGGACATCGTAACTGCCCTGGCCATTGTCGAGGGGTACGGCCAGCCGTCCGCTGACCGGCACGCTGGTATCGACCGTAGTCGGCACGTCGGCGGGGATGATGCCCCAGCCGGGGTTGGGCACGGCGATGTTGGCGAAGGTGGCGGTGGGCACGGTCGCGGCCAGGTCATACTGGGTCAGGCGGGTCTCCAGGCCCACCCACTCATTGTCCGGGCTATCGGTATAGAGATCGGTCCGATTTCTGGCCCGGCCCAGCCAACAGAAGGCATCAGCCCCATCGAACAGATCGTACCCCATCCGCATCGTCACCATGCGTTCGCCGGGGGGAGGCTCCACCTCGATCAGTTGGGGATTTTTCCAACTCCGTTCGACTTCATTCCAGGTGTAGACGGCGGCCTTGCCGATGGTATGTTTGTAGCGAACCCAATATTCGGCCCCCAGATCAGCCCGACCGGCCCCGGTGGTAGGGGTGCAATCGCTGTCGATGTAGAGAATGTACTCGATAGGGCTGCCCAGCGGCTCCATATCGGCGGCGGTGTAAAAGGTCATCCGCAGGCCGCTCGTCTCCCGTTGCAGGGCGATGCTGGTCAAATCGTAGCTGGGGAAGGGCACATCGCCGATGGGGTCGGCCACCACTTCCTGCGGGCCGTTCAGGTAGACGACGATGTCGCCGCTGCGGATGTCCTCCTGAAAATCGACCCGGCGGGAGACGGCCCGCCCTTCATTTTTCCAGGTGGCCCAGGCGTGGGTGACGACAAACGGCTCGTCAACCTGGTCGGTCGAGACGGTGATGATGAACGGCTCTAATTGGGGTTTGTATTCCACTTCGATGGTGGAAAAAGTCACCTCCTGGCCGTCGAAATCGGTGGTGAAGGTGGGCGGGGCCTCGGTGGCGAGGAGGGTCGTGCCGGGCGGGAGGGGAAACTTGACGACCAGGTCCCACATCTGGCGCTGGCTGAACCGTTCGGGGTAAATGGTGTAGGTGATGACCCCATCGGTGACTGTGGCCCCGGCCTCGAGTTGGAGGCGGGAGCGGGGATCATCCCAATCGAGATATTGTTTGGTAATATCTATCGTAACCTCATCGGCCAGATAGTCACCGGGGATGTCCCCTTTCCAGGCCAGCCAGGGCTGGGTGGTGAACTCGATCCGGTCGGGGTTGGTTACCTCGACGACAAAGCTGGCGGTACGAATCGGTTCGTGCAGGGTCGAGGTCAAGAAGGTGATGGCCTCGCCGTCGAATGTAGCCTCGGTGGTTGGTTGAGCGGTGGCTTCGACGAAACGGGTTCCTTCCGGTAACGGAATCCTGATGAGAACATCGGCCAGGGGGCCGGCGGTTCGTTTGTAGAACTTCACAGTGTAGGTGATTTGGCCATTTTCATACCGGGGTTCCAGGTCGAAGCGAAATGGGGGCCATTCCGCCGAGGCTGAATTGGAGACAACTAAAGTAAAAAATACAAGAGTAAAAACGACCATTAAAATCAATTGATATCGGACATTAAGCATCGTGTGAATTTTCCTCGTCAATTTTTTAGAGTGACAAAGGAATGGCCCTAAACAGAGGCCACTCCTTTGGTCAATACTATAGCTGATAATCGGTTGGGGGACAACCGAATTTGTTGATTTTGTAACTTAACGGCGTGGCTATCTCAACAACGATTAGCTAATGCTGTTGTCATCAACATTAATCATCATCGTCGTCATCATCGTCGTCGTCATCATCGGCGTCATCATCGGCGTCATCATCATCATCATCATCATCATCATCATCATCATCGCCGTCATCGTCGCAATCGCCGCCGTTGCCGGGGTTGTCTTCGTCACAGCCGTCGGGGTCGTTGCCGTGGCCTTTGTCGTCATCGCCGTCATCGTCGAAGCCGTCGTCCTCGTTATCGTTATCGTTGTCGTTGTCGCTGTCGTTGTCGTCTTCCTCGTCGCCGTCATCGTCGTCATCATCGGCGAAATCTTCGTCATCATCATCGGCGAAGTCGTCGTCATCTTCGGCGAAATCGTCCTCTTCATTCTCGTTCACGTCGTCATCATCGGCGCCGAAGTCATCATTGTCGTCACAGCGGGGGCTGTTGCCGGGGTTGTCTTCATCACAGCCGTCGGGGTCGTTGCCGTGGCCTCGGTCCCGATCACCCTCTTCTTCATCCTCATCCTCGTTGGAATTGGCGTCGTCGTCGTCATCCTCGTTGGAATTGGCGT
>CAZWZZ010000258.1:3006-7918 GCA_964638395.1 uncultured Caldilineaceae bacterium | reverse complement strand
TCGATACGCGCTCCACTCCGTTTCGCGCTACTCAGGATGCTATCTCCTAAAATTTGGGACGCACCCATGACGCTCAACGCTCGATAAACGCATTGACAAAGGCCCCAAATCCAGAGTACAATACTCCTATGAAAATGCACAATGAGACCATCGCCATTCTCCAGGTAGGGGAACAGCCCCCTCCCGACTTTCAATCCATTACGACCCTGCCGCTGGTCATTATCATCGGGTTGACCGGGGTCGGAAAATCGACCGTCGTCTCGCTGGTGGCCGAGGCGGGTATCTCTTTTACGTTGTTGCCCAACCGCCGCGAAATCGCCGACCGGATCATCATCCCCGCCTTACAAGCGGAGGATGGTCAGCCCCTCGAACCGGTCCGGGATCGGGTCAAGCGGTTCGAGTACACGGGCCGCTACCGGGCCAAATATCCGGGTGGGGTGGCCCACGCCCTGAGCCTGCTGGCCGTCGATCCGGCCCGGACGGAGCCTATCCTGATCTTCGATGGGCTGCGGGGCCTGGAAGAGGTGCAGCAAGCGACTAAATATTTTCCACAGGCCCGGTTTGTGGTGTTGGATGCGCCGGATATGATCCGGCTCAAGCGCATACTCAAACGGAGCGATGCCTTCGATACGACAACGATTACGGCGTCGCTGGCCGGCTACAACACGATTGCCGCCTTCAAGAGCGTGCCGGACATCGAAGCCGTTTTCAGCGAAGAGGCACTGCGCCAGATCGCCCGCACGGTGCGGGCCGCCGATTTGTCTCTCGACGATGTTCTCAAAAAAATGACGATCATCGTCGAGGAGCGGCGCAACTACGACCCCAGCGCCGCCCGCGTCCACTTGTCCCGCTTGCTGCCCCCCGAACGAGCGCTGGTCGTCGATACGGCTGCCTACACCGCCGAGGAAGTTGCCGAGCGGATCGTCAATTGGTTGCCCACTGTAAAATAAGGATCGTGAATTAAATAACTTCCGCATTTGAGTTTGGGTAATTGGTAAATAGTAAGTGGTAATTGGCGCTTCAACCCCTAATTACAAATTACCAATTACGAATTACCCGACAGAACTGGGTAAGTTAATTAATTCTCATTCCTAAGTTTTGGAAGATTGGAAGCGTTGGAAGGATTGGAAGGATGGTTATTGGGTTCCAGGCTTCCAGCCTTCCCACCTTCCAAAATAGATCTATTTTTAATCCCCAAATCTAAAATCACTTTCAGGAGTATGACTATGATCGTTCTCAAAATTGGCGGCAGTGAAGGGCTTAATTACGACTTCATTGCCGATGACATCGCCGCTCTGGTCAACGAGGGGCAGCCGCTCATCGTTATCCACGGCGGCTCCGCGCTGACCAACAAAGTGGCCGAGCAACTGGGCCACCCGCCCCAATTCGTGACTTCCGTCAGCGGCTTTACCTCCCGCCGCACCGACCGCCGCACCCTGGAAATTTTCGAGATGGTGTACTGCGGCCAGATGAACAAAGGGCTGGTCGAAAAGCTGCAAACGCGGGGCATCCGGGCCGTTGGGTTGAGCGGTCTCGACGGGCGTATCTGGGAAGGGCCGCGCAAAGATGTCATCAAGGTCATCCAGAAGGGGCGCAAGCGGGTCATCCGGGATGATTACACCGGCAAGGTGGAGCAGGTCAACACCACTCTGCTGCAATCGTTGCTCGACGGCGGCTATCTGCCCGTCCTCACGCCGCCGGCCGCCAGCTACGACGGCGAGGCGATCAACGTGGACGGCGACCGGGCCGCCGCTGCCACCGCCGCCGCCTTTCAGGCCGAAGCCCTGGTCATCCTCAGCAACGTGCCCGGCCTGCTGGAAAAGTTCCCCGACGAAGCCAGCCTCATCCGCCACATCCCCGCCGCCAAGATCGACCAGTTTATGAGCGTGGCCGAGGATCGCATGAAAAAGAAGGTCATGGGCGCTCAGGAGGCCCTGGCCGAGGGCATCGGGCGCATCATCTTCGCCGATGGCCGCATCGAGCAGCCGGTGCGCCAGGCCCTCGCCGGCGAGGGCACGGTTATCGGCGGGTAGGGTGACGGATGCCAAACCCTGAAACCGTCGCCTCTCTATTTCAAGACAAACCGGGGCAGTGGGGGCTGCGGGGCGATCCCTACCTGTGGCAAGAGATGGCCGATCATTTTGCCCACACCCCCCTCCCGGCCACCGCCGCCGAGCTACGCGCCCTCCTCGAAACCGCCTTCGAGACGCTGACCGGCTATCCACTCTCCACTGATGAGAAGTTTTTTTTCATCGAGCGCTTTAGCCACGGCGGCATGTCCAGCGGCCTTGTTGCCCCGGCCTTCTGGCGGGATAAGGCGCTGCCGCTGTTGTGTGGGCGGTTGGGTGAAACGTTCTAAATATGGCGAACTGCCTGTCATAAAGGAAATGATTGGATGCCGACGATTGCGGAACAGCAGTTTGAACAAAGCGGACAAGGAGAAGAGCCGGGGCCTGAATGGAGACTGTCCTGGCCAATCATCCTCCTCGCGCTGTTGATAATCGGTTACACAGCCTTCTTCACCACCCAGCTCATTTTACATTACTACTCCTTCGGCTCGCGGGCGCTCGATCTGGGCAATATGGATCAGACGATGTGGAACACCCTCCAGGGACGCTGGTTCCACCAGACCAACCAGCCGGGGGCCAACAACCGCCTCAGTCTCCACGTCGAGCCGATCTTTCTGCCGCTGTCGCTGCTGTATCTGATCTACAGCGGCCCGGAAATCCTCTTTCTCTTTCAAAGTTTCGTCGTCGCTCTGGGCGCGATTCCGGTGTATGCCCTGGCCCGCTTCAAGCTCCGCAGCGAGCTGCTGGCCCTGACCTTCGCCCTCATCTTCCTGATGTTTCCGGCCATCCAGGGGGCCACTCTGCTCGATTTCCATCCGGTCACCCTGGCCCCAACCTTTCTGCTGGCCGCCTTCTATTTCATGGAAACAAAGCGCCCCGGCTGGTTCGCCCTCTTCGCCATTCTGGCCGTCTCCACCAAAGAGGATATGACCCTGCTGGTGTTGATGTTGGGTCTCTACGCCCTCCTCATCAATCGCCAAATCCGGCTGGGGCTGACCACCATCGGCCTGTGCCTGGTCTGGGCCTTTCTGGCCGTTTTCGTCATCCCCCCCACCTTCGCCGATACGCCCAACATCCATTGGAACCGCTACGACCACCTCGGCGACAGCCCGACCGACATCGTCCTCAACTTTGTCATCGAGCCGCAGCGGGCGCTGACCCATCTGCGCGAGGTCGATGCCCTGGGCTACCTCCGCCAACTGCTGACCCCGACCGCCTTCACTGCCCTGCTCAACCCCCACACCCTGCTTCTGGCCCTGCCCTCCTTCGGCATCAACCTCCTCAGCAACTTCCCGCCGATGCAGCGCGTCAACAGCCTCATCTACGCCGCCCCGACCGTCCCGGCGGTGATGATTAGCAGCATCTACGGCCTGGCCCGGCTACAGCGGTTCGGTGCCTGGCTTGTCAAACGTTGGCCCGGCGATGCGGAGGCGCAGCGACGAAAATTGGCCAACCTTCCAACCTTCCAGCCTTCCAACCTTCCAACCCTCCAAACTCTCCTCCTTACCCTCCTCCTCCTCACCGCCACCCTCCTCTACCACGCCGCCTACGGCTACCTGCCCGGCGGTGGCCAATACCGGGGCTGGGAAGAGGTCACGCCCCATCATCGCCGGGCCGAGATCATCTTCGATCAGATTCCGGCGGAGGCCAAACTATCGGCCCAGGACCGGCTCAATCCCCACGTCAGCCAGCGGGAAACGCTCTACATTTTCGACCGCATCGCGGATGCCGACCATATCGTTCTCGATGTGACCGAGGACTCCTGGCCCCTCCACCCGGTCGAACTCCGCCACCGAGTCGATGATTTCCTGGCTAATGAGTTTGGCGTGGTCGATGCCCTGGATGGTTACATCCTGCTGGCCAAACAGCCCGACCTGCCCCGGACGCTGCCGGATGCCTTCTACGACTTCGCCCGCGTCGATCCGGCCAGTTTCGCCCCCCAACATCCGACCCACATCGAGTTCGCGGGCAAGCTGCGGCTGCTCGGTTACGACCTCGGCCTGGGGGCGCACGAAGCCTTTTTGCCGGTGGTGACGCTCTATTGGCAGGCGTTGACCCCGCTGGAAGAGGATTATACGGTGTGGCCCTTTTTCATCGACCACAACGGCCACCCCATCGCCGACCCCGGCCAACTGCCCCCGGTGACGCCCATCTGGTATCCCACCTCAGCCTGGTCCCCGGCGGAGATTATCGCCGTGCGGACGCTGCCCCAGGATTTGGGCGATCAATTCACCCTGGCCCTCGGTGTCAGCCGGGGCGATTGGGCCGATCCGGCCCGGCGCTTGAAAATCACCAAGATCGAGGGAGACCGCTACACCTTCGAGGATGAGACCTGGGTGCGGCTCGACACTTTCCAGCGCACCGGGCGCAAAAGTTATGAGGCCGTTTCGCCGCCACCAGAGATACCGATGCAGCCTTACGAAGTGCAGTTCTGGGATTTGATCGAGCTGCGAGCTGCCGCCCTGCCCGCCAACGTCGAGGCCGGAGAAGATTTACACTTCAGCCTGGCCTGGGAGACCCGCGCCCCCCTGACGGTCGATCTAACTACTTTTGCTCATCTGCTCGACACCGACGGACAGGCTGTGGCCCAGTTGGATTGGGGACCGCAGGATCGGCTGGGCTATTTGCCGACCACCGCCTGGCAGCCCGACCGCCTGGTGGTCGATCAGCAAAGCCTGCCCCTGCCCGCCGACCTGCCCCCCGGCGACTATCATCTCCTCATCGGCTGGTATTACGCCCCGACCGGCGACCGCCTGCCCCTGACCAAAGGGGGCCAGGGCGATGCGCTCCCCCTCGGCGTCGTGCGGGTGGAGTGAACGCTTACCAAATCAGTTGACTCCCCC
>CAZWZZ010000258.1:0-2906 GCA_964638395.1 uncultured Caldilineaceae bacterium | reverse complement strand
GGTGGAGTGAACGCTTACCAAATCAGTTGACTCCCCCTCCATCCAACGGTATGATGAGTAGGACCGGAGATTAGAGATGGAGAGATCAAGAGATTATTGGCCCGAATCTCCAAATCTCTAATCTCCAATCTCCCGTCCAATCTCCCGGTGACATAGGGGAATTAGTTAATGCTCATTCCTTGATAAGAATCCACGTCTAACCAAAACTGCCACAGGATAAATCTTTTGCAACTGACCTGGCTGGGGGCGGCCGGCTTTCGGGGGCAGACGTCGGAAGGGGCGATTTTTCTGATCGATCCCTTTCTGTCCCGGCCCAAGGGCGCAACACCCCCTTCACCGATCCAACTGAGCGACCTCTTCCCGATTGATGAAATCTTTCTGACTCAGGGGCGTTTTGACCACGCCTCCGACACACCCGCCCTGGTCGAGCAGAGCGGGGCCATTGTTCACGCCCCCGGGCCGGTCAAGGAGCATCTGGCCAGTCTGGGCGTTTCGACCCACTCCCTGCAAACGGTGACTTTGAAACGGACCAACCAGGTGGGCCATCTGCGGTGGCAAGCCCTGGCCGGGCGGGTCAGCCAGAGCGGCCTGTCGCCGACGGTACTGGCCGCCATCCGCAACCGGCAGACGATGACCCAGATTCGTGATCTGGACCGGCAATGGCCGTTAGGCGGGGTGGTCAACTATTTTTTTGAAACCGGGGCGCTCTCGCTCATCCATTTCGGGAGCGCCGGTTGGGATGAAGATGCAGTGCGGCAACTCCGGCCCGATGTGGCTCTGTTACCGGTGGAAAATACACCTCTGTTGGAGTCTTACGTCATTCGCCTGGCTGCCCAGCTCCAACCCAGGCTGGTCATTCCCCACCATTGGGACAATTACCACCCCGCCGTCAGCCGCCCGGTCGATTTGACCAATTTCGCCGACCTCGTACAATCGGAGTCGCCCCGGACGCGGGTCTACCAGCCCACGTTGGGGCAGCCGTTCGACCTGATTGATTTATTGTGACGGACGTTAAGCAAAACGCATCCTGAGTAGGCGATAGCCGTATCGCAGGGTGCCAACGGCGTCACGCTTGATGAAACTGAGGGCAACCGAGCAAAATGATAAAACTCCACCACATCACCCTGGCCTACCAAAAAATAAAACCTTACCTCGGCTCGCTGCCGCTGCTCTACAGCCCGGCCCTCAGCGAGCGGAGTGGGGCCGAGGTGTGGCTCAAGCTGGAATGTCGCCAGCCGACGGGCAGCTTCAAGATTCGGGGGGCGTTGTTCAAGATGATGTCGTTGGGGGAGGCGGCCCGGACGCAGGGCATCGTGACGGCCAGCGCCGGTAATCACGGCCTGGGCACGGCCTACGCGGCCCACAAGTTAGGGCTGGACAACGTGACCATCTTCGTGCCGGAGACGACGCCCACCGCTAAAGTGGCGAAACTGCGCCGCTTCCCGATCACGCTGCACCAGGTCGGTGACACCTACGAGGCCGCCCATCAGGCCGCCGATGCCTTTATCAAAGACACCGGGGCTATCTACCTACCCGCCTACGACGATCCGCAGGTCATCACCGGGGCGGGGACGTGCGGCCTGGAGATTGTAACCGAGCGGCCCGATGTGGATGTGGTCATCGTGCCGGTCGGCGGCGGGGGGTTGATCGCGGGGACGGCGGTGGCGGTCAAGGGTATCCATCCCGGCTGCCGCCTCATCGGCGTCCAGCCCACGGCCTCGCCCGCCGCCAAGCTCTCCTTCGAGCAAAATCTACCCCTCGACCCCTACGACCACGCCCCGACCATCGCCGACGGGCTGGCCGGGGGCTTCGGGGCGCACCCCTTCTACATCGCCCGCACCCTGATCGACGACATCTGGCTGTTCGATGAAGCGGCCCTGCGCCAGGCCGTTTTCAGCCTGATCGACCGGGAGCAGTTGGTGGTCGAAGCCTCCGGGGCGATTGCCGTGGCCCCGTTGTTGGAGGACAGCCATGATCTACGCGGACAACGGGTGGTTTGTCTCCTCAGCGGAGCCAACATCGACAGCCACTTGCTGGCCGAAATTTTGGCCGAGCAAGATTTCGCTTGACAAGGCTTAGGATTTATGCCATAATACCAATCGTGCTTGAGCGGTACTTTATAACAATATTATTATCCGCCTCACTTGCTATCCTAATCCAAGGAGGTGATGCTATATGATTGACCATAGTAGTATGTGCAGCGCCGTAGCATCACCTCGATTTATCGGGTAGATTGCTACGGCGCGGCAAAGGGTCACACACCTGTGTGGCCCTTTGTTTTTTTTGCAGAGGCGTTAGCAGGAGTCTCTCGCCGTGGTCGATCCGGCACGTTGTCACGGCAAACCCCATCTCACCGGCCACCGTATTCGGGTTCAAGATGTTGCCGTGTGGCACGAGAAGTTAGGGATGAGCATACGGGTTGAATATTTGTAACTTACTTCCATCTTCTATTGCCCCCGCCAAAACGCCACCAACCGCTCGATCTCCACATCCGAGACATAAGCGCCCTGCACCCGCCGGGTTTGGTTCGTGTTGGGCGCTCGGTAGAGCAGCTCTCCTTCGTTCAGCAAATCCTCTGCGCCGGAGGCATCCAAAATGAGCCGGGAGTCGGTATTGCTGGTTACCCGGAAGGCGATGCGCCCGGCGGCGTTGGCCTTGATGGCCCCGGCCACGATATCGACGTTGGAGCGTTGGGTGGCGAAGATGAGATGCACCCCGGCCCCGCGTCCCATCGCGGCGATGCGGGTCAGGGCGTTTTCCACTTTGGTCGGGTGGCGCAACATCAGGTCGATCAAATTGTCGATGACGATCAGCAGATAGGGGTAGCGCTGTCGCCCGACGTGGGGCGCGCGGCGGTTGTAGGCGCTCAGGTCCCGCACGCCCAGCTTGGAAAATTCGGTGAAGCG
>CAZWZZ010000257.1:0-7926 GCA_964638395.1 uncultured Caldilineaceae bacterium | reverse complement strand
TGGCTCACGCGCAGGGCCATTCGGCCATAACTTGACCTCAAAGGGTGCATACTGAACGATACCAAGGTCGAAAAACTGGACAAATAAGTCGAGCAGTGTACTTAAAAAGCGGTTTAAATCTTGGTGCTTATAAACTGGCGGCATATAGGTAATCACCTCCCCCTCAACCCACTCTACAATTTGGGTCTCTCCGGCATAGTCAAGGTAATCGTCATAACTCATCATTTGTCGCTGAGGGGCGATGCTTTCAACCATCTCTAACAGGGTCATGCGTCCTCCCATTTCACATTCCGATAGATCCGTTGGAGCGGCATTTCAAAGTCGATAGCCTCCACGCTCAACACCTGGTCGGCCTGGTCAAACTCGTCCAAAATCCAGCGGCCATCCTCTAATTTACGAAAACGCTCGATGTGGATTTTGTCCTGCTCGATCAAAATATATTCCTGGAGCGATGCCAAAGCCCGATAGAGCATAAATTTGCTGCCCCGATCATAATCTTGCGTCGATTCTGAGAGAACCTCGATGACAACGACCGGGTTGGTGATGGTATCGGTGCGCCCTTCGACAAATTTGATCTGCCCGCAAACGACCATCACATCGGGGTAGGTGTAGAGACCATTTTTCTTGACCAGCAGCCGCATGTCGGTGATGAAGGCTTCGCAGGGTTTGTTTTCAAAGGCGATATTCATAGCTGTGTAGATATTTCCAGAAATCCGGTTATGGTTGGCCGAGCCGCCGGACATCGCAAAAATTTCGCCCCGATAATATTCGCTGCGGTACTCGGCGGTTTCCTCTAAGGCCAGATATTCCTCCGGCGTGTAGTAAGTATCTTGCTTTCGTTGAAACATTGGCTCTCTTCTCTTCTTCGCTACACCTCATCGGCGATAGGCACGAAAAAAGTGCGCTTCTGCAAATCAAATTCCATCTCGACTTCTTCCATCTCGTCCCAATAATCAGCGGCGGAGTGAGTATCCCAGAACTGACCGGCCTCTTCTATGCTATCGAAAGATTCGGGAATCGGGTCTTTTTTATTTGCAGTCATATCTTACCCCCGTCGAAATAGTCGTGTCTGCCAGATTACGATCATAATAATGACTATAGCTACCGGAAATGGCAAAACAAAAAAGAATGTCCTGACAATCTCTGCCCAATCGCAACAGTTCTCTTGGGCTAGAACCCAGATAGAAAAGGGTATCAACGCAATAATCAAGGCAATGGGGATAGATAACAACTTGTATTTCAACATCAGAACCTCTCTACAACATTAATAGCACACCTATCAGTAATCCATAGGCTACTACTGTGGCGATTATAGCTTCAAAGGCGAAAATAACTAAATCGCCAGGAATACGCAACATAAACCACACTCTTCCACTATAGTATAACCCACCACAGATACCGGCCAGAAAAACAACCCACAATGGGGGCAAAAAGAAGGCGATATGAATAGCCAGGCCGATCAAAAGGATGGGAACACTAATAATGAGTAATTGCAAATTATTCATGGCCGTAGGCAATCATTGAGGCCGATTGTAACCCACCTCGCCAGTCACAGACTAACTTCGAGCGAATCTCTAGGGTCAATATTGCAGAGCTATTCGCTGCTTTGCCGCCGTAACTTTCGTAAAAAATCGACGCTCTTAAGCCGCCGTTCCAAAAGAAAGGTCAGATAATCGAGCAGAATCTGCTCTACGTGTTGCCGAGTGTTGGGCGTCAGGTGCAGCCGGGAGACATTTTCCCACGACTCCGTCTGCAAAAAGCGCAGTACTTTGAGAACGCCGACGGGAATCAATTCAGCATTGGGGCGCATCTGCCCGTGTTGGGGACTGAGCATCCCCCCCTCGGCCATATGGAAATAATTCTCGACCGGCTCCAGGGCTTCGCCGGAGACGAGGCAGAAGTGGAGCTGGGGTTGGTAGCCGGTCAGGCTCAGGAGGTGCATCTCAAAGAAACGAAGGGCCATATAGGGGTCGTCGGCATTGTTGAGGCGGGCCAGAGTGAAGACTAACAGTTCAAATAGGGGCCGGTTGGCGTCATGCTCCTCCACGAAACGGTCGATTAGTTCGGCGATGTAGTAGGCGTGGCTGGTTTTGTCCAAATCCTCCCGCAGAGCGCGGTACGGCTCGATGATTTCGGCCTGGGAGATGATGTCCCAGGTACGCCCCTTGGCGATGAGCATATCGGTCAGCATAAACAGTTCGACGTGGCCGGCTTTGCGGCTGGTGATTTTGCGGACGCCTTTGGCCATCAGCCGCAATTTGCCCCGGCCCGGCGTAAAGACGGTCAGCAGCCGATCCGCCTCACCAAAATCGGTGCGGCGGAGGATGAGAGCATCGGTTCGATAGAGGCGGTCTGTGTTGGTCATCGTGGGGTGATTATACTCCCGGCGGAGGGCAGAGGCAAGGGAAAAGGTTTTCCTATCTCATCAAATCTCCCAGATTAGATATTCTCCCGGCTCATATCTGCAAGTGAAAACCTACGCTAACAATGGCGGCAGCTATACGGTGGAATTGACCCAGGATAACCGCATCCCGCCAAAAGTTAACAAAATGTATCAACTGAAAATGGGCGATGGTGGGCCGTATTACATTTGCGTGGGGAATGTGAGAACGTACACTTTGGAGATTAGGCCGTCGTTCCAACTACGACGATTTGAAAAGCACCAGTTAATTACAACTCCATTTATCATACAGCGTCACCCCAAACTCTCCGGCCCAAAGCTGTGAGGCAGCAAATCGGGCAGGGTCAGAAGCTCATAATGTCCCTGGATGTCGCCCAAAACAATGGTGATGTTGGGCGCAAACTCTCGCAGAACTTGGCGGCAGACGCCACAGGGGGCACCAGCATTCGCGGTCACGACGGCGATGGCCTCAAAATCCCGCTTCCCCTCGGAAACGGCCTTGAAAACAGCCGTTCGCTCGGCGCAAATGGAGGGCGTGTAGGCCGCATTTTCAATATTGCAGCCTGTGTAGATGTGACCATCTTTCGTCAACAATGCCGCTCCTACCTTGTAATGTGAGTAGGGGGTGTAGGCGTTCCCCCTGGCTTCGATGGCCTGCCGGAGCAGATCTTCCCAACCCTGCTCCGGCGTTATTTCAGAATCACCCATAATTTCTTCCTTTATCTAGGATGAACCGGGAACAACATTTTGCGTACTGCTGACAAACTTGGTCGCGTTTCCATTCTCAAATGTCCGGGAGTCTCCATTTTCTTCATCATCCGGCGGTTCGAGGCGCTGCACCTTGACCGTCTTGATGCGGTGTCCATCAACGGTCAGGACGGTCAAATGGAGACCTTCGACATCAACCGTATCGCCAACTTGCGGTACGCGGCCCAACATCGTATAAATTAACCCACCCAGAGTATCGCTATCCTCGGTCGGCAATTTGACCGACAAATCCTCGTTGATGTCGTCCAGGTCCACACGGGCGCTAAAAATAAACTCATCCTCGGAAATCTGCTCCATAAAGAACTCTTCCAGGTCATACTCATCCTGAATCTCGCCGACGATCTCTTCGAGAATATCCTCAATCGTAGCCAGACCGGCCATGCCACCATACTCATCAACAACAATCGCAATTTGTACCTTTTTAGCCTGTAGCTCCCGAAGCAGATCACTAACCGGTTTATTTTCAGGAACGTAATACACCTCTCGCTCCAGGCCAAACACAGGACGGGACTCGCCACCGGCCCGCCAATGGGCCAGAATATCCTTAGCATAGAGGATGCCCACGATATTGTCGATATGATCGACAAAAACGGGTAGCCGGGAGTGACCTGCCTCCAAAATAAGATCGAGGGCCTCCATGACCGGGGTGTTCGCTTCGACCGCGACCATATCAATGCGAGGCACCATGATTTCACGGGCTGTGGTGTCATCGAGACTGAAAATGGAGTAGATCATCTCCTTTTCATCCTCTTTGAGCGCCCCGCCCTCTTCACTGGCATCCATATAGGCCCGCAGGTCCTCTTCGGTGATGACGCCTAGCCCGTAGTAATCCTTTTCACTGTCAGCTTGCCCATTGACCGATTGCCCCAGCCGATTGATGAGCCGGGCGAGTGGCGCGGTCAGATAGGAAAGTGGCAGGAGCAAATAGACAAAACGGAGGGCGATAGGTTCCGCATAGAGGCGGGCCAGCGTTCTCGGTATCAATTCACCAAAAATAAGTAGTATGTTGGCAGCGATGATGGTCAAGATACCTATTGCTGTCAAGTCGTTGAAAGAAAAGGTCTGAGTCAAGAGGGGGGTATAAAAAAAGATGGTCAGGGCTAGAATGGAGAGGCCAATAAGTCTGAGAATGAGTTGTTCGGTCGCCACAAGATGGGTCGGATCTCGGGCCAAAATATCGACTTTTTGGGCAGCGGCGTGTCCCTCCTCAACCAACTGCACCCGGCGAGAGGCCCGCATGAAAACAATCGACTCTTTGGCTGCCGCAAACAAGGCATAAATGGCCAACAAACATACCAGAATAATGATTGACGATGGACTGTCAGGGTCTAACAAATTTTCTCCTATTGCGCTACATTTGATTAATAACATTGATGCTGCTTGTGGATATCGTCTTTGTCTGACCCTCAATGCAGCATCATAGAATTTATTGGTTTTCTATTTTTAATGTCGGGGAGATTGTACCATACTTTAGCAAAAATGAGAACCCAAAAATAGTAGATTCTTTACATTTTTAAGAACGGCTAGGCCCACAACGCTTCCGGATAGACATCATTCTCAACAAGCGATTTGATGCTATCCACGACGTAAGGCTTATCCTCCCGGTACGTGACCCCAAACCAGGAGTCTTGGCTTGACAGAACCTTAACGCGGGCGACGTCCTGGCTAATCAGATTGTTGACCACGGTCGGAATGTAAAATTCCGCCTTTTCCTCGCCGCCCCGTTCCTGCACGAAATCGGCGAATTGTTGGCGCAAATGGTCAAAAATAGATGGGGTAAAGCCCCACATATTCATCGACACGATTTCGTCGCCGGAGAGTTGTTGCACCGTGCCTTCGTCATCCGTGTAAGTCGCCCGGTCGCCATCTTTAGCAATGTTGGTGGTTTCCACCACATTCTCCAAAAATCCGTCGGCATTGGTGTGGCACACGCCCCGCGCCACCGTACCAAACTCGGAGAGCGTGTTGCGGAGGACAAAGCCGACCATCGCATAATTGGCGACACGCTCCCCATCCTGTGCCGTTTTCAGATAATCGGCCAACACCCGGAAGGAGTGCGCCCCGTAAAAATCGTCGGCATTGATGACGGCGAACGGCTCGTTGATGACTTCCTCGGCGGTCAACACGGCGTGGCCCGTGCCCCACGGTTTTCTGCGCTGCTCCGGCACAGAAAACCCTTCGGGAACCATCGTCAATTCCTGGAAAGCGTAGTCAATGTCGATTTTATCTTCATATTTCTTGCCGATAGACTCTTTGAAATCCGCCTCGATGTCCCGGCGAATAACAAACACCAATTTCCCAAATCCGGCCCGAATGGAGTCGTAGATGGAGTAGTCGATGATGGTTTCGCCACTTGGCCCGACCGGATCAATCTGTTTCAGACCCCCGTAGCGGCTGCCCATCCCGGCAGCGAGAACGAGTAGTGTTGGGTTCATGATCTTTCCTTTAGTTAGAAGTTGGTGTTCAGAGGGCGTGTCTACTCTTGCTCATTTTTCGATTTTTTGTTACGGGCAGGCACGCCATACGCCAAGGTATCGTCGGGAATATCTTTGGTAATGACCGACCCGGCCCCGGTGCGAGAATTTTTGCCGATGTGGAGGGGGGCGACCAGCATCGTATCGCTGCCAATAAAAACGTCGTCATCGAGGATTGTTTTGTGTTTATTGATGCCGTCATAGTTACAGGTAATCGTCCCGGCTCCGATATTAACGTTTTGACCGGTCGTAGCATCCCCCATATAGCTAAAGTGGCCCATTTTCGTGCCGGGGCCAAGGTAGGAATTTTTGACCTCGCCAAAGTTACCCATATGAACATCATCCGCCAGATGCGCTCCCTTGCGTAAGTGGGCAAAGGGGCCGATGTCCACCCGATTTTCCATTTTGGCCTGCTCGACCACGGAGAAGCGAATGATACAGTCGTCACCGACGGTCGAGTTTTCGACGAAGCTGTTCGGGCCGATGGTGCAGCCCCGGCCAATGACAGTCTGCCCCAGCAGGTAGGTATTGGGATAAATGACCGTCTCCGGGCCGATGATTACATCAGCATCGATGTAGGTCGTAGCCGGGTCGATCAGCGTTATGCCGGCCTCCATCCATTGTTGGTTGATTTTTTGACGAAACGCCGCGTCTGCTAGTTGTTCCTTACTCATAGAATTTATTCACCCGTATGTCGTTTGATTTCAGCTTCAACCAGGGTTTGCACGCTGCTTTGAATGGCTTTCAACTGCTCCGGGCTACGGGCCTCGAAGCGCATGGAGATCACCGGCTGGGTATTCGATTGACGCACCATTCCCCAACCGTCGGGAAAATGAATCCGGGCCCCATCCACGGTTTCCACGGTATAATCTTGCTCAAAATGCTGTTTCACAGAGGCTACCACCTTAGCCTTGGCCGAGTCGGGACAGGGCAAGCGGAATTGGGGCGAGGAGTGATAGGCAGGCAGGTCGGCGATCAGGGTTGACAGAGGACGTTGCGTGCGAACGAGGATGTTGAGGAGTTTGATGCTGGCTAAAATCGAGTCATCAAACCGAAAACCCGGCTCATCAAAAAAGAGATGGCCGGACAACTCACCGCCCATCGCCGCCCCGACCTCCTGCATCGCTCGATGAACAAAGGCATAGCCGGAAGGGGTCACAATCGGCTCCCCGCCGTGGGCGGTGATGTCATCGGCGAGGGCCTGGGTGCAAAGAATCTCATAGACGATTTTGGCCGGGCCGTGACGCAAAACATCACGGGCCAAGATCATCATAACCTGGTCTCCAAACACCCGCTGCCCCAATTCATCAACCACAGCCAGCCGATCACCATCCCCATCATACGCCAATCCCAAGTCCGCCTGCTCACGCTGAACCCAGTTTGACAGCATTTCAGCCGCTTTGGCCGAGGTGGGATCGGGGCCGCGACCGGAGAAATCACCATCCGGCTCACAGTAAAGTTCCGTGACCATCACCCCCAAATCACGTAAGAGATGGGCCACAATCTGGCCATTCGTGCCGTTCCCCCCATCCACAACAATCTTGAGCGGGCGGGGCAAAGCAGCCTTTGCCAACTTAGATATCGACTTAAGTCTTTCAAGGTAGACAGGTAATGGATCAGCCCGCTTCGCCTGCTTCTCGGCGGTTGTTTCCGACCCGTTTGACTGTTCGGTCATCAGGGCCAGACGATAAATCTCTTGGACTTCATCCCCGTGCAGAGAGCGATCTCTGGTGCGGATTTTGAGGCCGTTATATTCAGCGGGGTTGTGGCTGGCCGTAATCATCACCCCGGCATCAGCTTTATAAAGATCGGTGGCAAAATTATGCACCGGGGCAGGAACCAGACCGACATCGGTCACGGCGATGCCGGTTTGCAACAGCCCCGCGACCACGGCCTGGCTGATCCGGGGCGAACTGTTCCGCACGTCTCGCCCAACAACGATTGTCTGAGCGTCGCGCTGTCCAAAAAAAAGGCCAACCGCTCGCCCGATAACAGTAACGATTTCATCGGGCAAATCTTGATCGGCAATACCACGAATACTAAATTCTCGAAAAATATTGGGATTCACGTATCTCTTTGTAAGAAAAGATCGATTCAACAGGATTCGGTGGGGTTACTCCGTTCAAACGTGTTACCCCTAAACCCAAAAAGGATCGAATGTGATTGGATTGACGCAAATCATTGTAACATAGGAGAGAGGATAGATCAAGGAGAAACAAAAAAAGTCCTCTTGGCAATGACCTACTCTCCCAGGGAGTCGCCCCCCAAGTACCATCGGCGCTA
>CAZWZZ010000256.1:0-7926 GCA_964638395.1 uncultured Caldilineaceae bacterium | reverse complement strand
ATTTTTATCAAAAATTTGATAATATCAGTGACAATCTGTGTCTATCTGTGGACCCGGGAAGACTTTTAAAAAAGTCTCTTAGGACGACAGGCTCTCCATTTTAGGGAAAAGGGGGGCGTCGGACAAATTATGAATATGGGCGGAAGTCTTGAAAGGGCTTTGCAGTTGGTCAAGATTATCCGCCTGGTCTACGAGTTGTTGGATTAGGAGACGGCCACCTGATGCCAACCTTCCCCCTCCGGGGACGAGACAAATTTTTTCGTTAAACCTCCGCAGACAATCGGCTTTTAGCCTGCCAATGGCGACGTCAGCCACGTTTCGGCCCACACAATCAGGCGACTGCGTAAGCGCTGCTCCATCACTCGATGTTATATCTTTTGTCTATTCGCCAAGTTTTGATATACTCAGGGTATCATTAATGCGACGGAGTAACTGAGTGATTTATCTTTTTACGGCGCTGGCGCTTTTTCTGGCCTATTTATCCGGCTCGATTCCGGTCGGGTATCTGGTAGCTCGCCTGTATGGGGTCGATGTGAGGGCTGCCGGCAGTGGGCGCATCGGGGGAACCAACGTCTTACGGGCGGCGGGGCCGATTGCCGCCGGATTAACGGTCATTGGCGATGTCTTCAAAGGGCTGACACCGGTCTATCTGTTAATCGCAGCCGGGGCGTCGCCGGTCGTCATCGCGCTGGCTGGCGTGGCCACCGTCCTCGGCCACAACCACTCGATCTTTCTTGGATTTCGGGGCGGAGTCGGGGCCGGGGCTGCGATCGGGGCTTTAGGCGGTCTCAATTTCTGGATAGGCTTGATCGCGGCGGTCTGCGCTCTCATCGGCTTAAGCTTAACCGGTTATGCCTCGATCCTGTCAACGGTTGTTGCCTTATCCTCCCTGATTTTGCTGACCATTTCGGCGATTCTGGGTTATACCCCGTATGCCTACATCATTTTTGGTGTTTTGGTTTTGATAATTATGGTAAATACGCTCCGGCCCAACTATGCTCGGATTCGGGCCGGAACGGAGCGGCGGGTCGGTCAAAAGCCCAAGAAGGTGGCGGAAGTCTCCTAACTCAAGTTTTATGGCACGTTATCAACATAAAGTCACACGCTTTTTAGCTACACTCGAAAAAACGAACCGGGTTGGCAACCTGTACTTGTTTGTTAAGGCGCACTCATGGAGAAAATGGCGCTCTCAAAGCAGGGGTCCATTTTGTACAAATCTTGTCATCTATGGTATATTAAATTTCCTTTACAAACTGGTCTTAGCGGACCTTATACAGATGTTGCCATCCCCGTTTTTTATTAGCCGAGTCTCAAAAATAGAGTCCCCCTCGGCTAAAACTTAATGACCGCTACAACAATGGCGTTGTAGCGGTCACTTTTTTTAAAAGTTTTTAAGGCAAGCAATCGACGCCGGTTCCCCACCCACCGGCGTCGATCGGGAAAATTCAAAAAATTTATTAACACACGGAGGAGATGAAAAATGGGACGGAAGCATTTCATTACCATTGCCGGCAATATGGGGGTCGGCAAAAGTACGCTGGCCCACCTGTTGGCCGAAGAGTTGGACTGGACCCCTTTCTACGAGGCCACCGATGATAATCCCTATCTGGCCGATTTTTTTAGGGATATGCGGCAGTGGAGTTTTCACTCCCAAATCTTTTTTCTATCGCGCCGGCTTCGCACCCATCGTGAAATCGTCGCCCATCCCGGCTCGGTCATCCAGGATCGCAGCATTTATGAAGATGCCAACATTTTCGCCCGCAATCTACACCAGCGCCGAAATATGACCGACCGTGATTATGAGGTTTATCGCAGTATCTACGAAGAATTTATCCGATTTTTGCCCACCCCCGATCTCATCGTTTATCTCAAAGCCAGTGTGCCAACCCTCATTGGGCGCGTACAGCGCCGGGGCCGGGATTTCGAGCGAGACATTTCGCCTCTCTATCTCCAGCAACTCAATGAATTGTACAATAGCTGGATCGAGGATTTCACCCTGTGTCCGGTTCTGACCGTAGAGACCGACCGACTCGATTTCGTCCGCTTCGATCAAGATTTCCAGACGGTCAAGACCCAAATTCTGGAAAATTTGGTGCAACAAAAACCAATGTATGTTTGAGTTCACTGCCGCCATGCTTCAATGGGCCGATGCTCATTGGCGGTCAGGCGACGCCGGGCAATGGCGATGTCGTACCCCATTGTCAGAGTAATCGTCAGCTCATCGAACTCGTCGATGTTGTCCACCTCGGCCAGGACCGCCGCCGCGATCTGCTCCATCACCGCTGACCGGGCCTGTGGCGTGTCCAGATAGCCGCGATACCAGAGATCAACGTCCAGAAAGCGAACCGGCCGGGGTCCGCCAAAATCAACGGTCCGATCCGCGAGACGAACGTCCAAAAGCGAAATTTCTGCATTGAGGGCGGCCTTGACCGCCGGAGCAAAGGGTGGGGGAGGTTCAACGAGGAAACTCCGCCCGCCTACCCACACCGTGGCCACCACAAGACCGGCCATCAAAAATCCACCAATCCCGACCCGGTCGGCCCGACCCAGCGGCGCATAAGCGGCTACCGGACGCCCGTCCAACAGGACGACGTAGCTACCACCGACCCAATCGTGCAAGCCCTGATCCGCCCGGCGATTGGGGCGCAAGCTATAGAGGATAGCCCCGCCCAAGCCGATTACCAGGGCGATTTGTAGCCAGCGCAAAATGGCCAATTCTGCCAGGGGCGGCCAGGCCCAACTGCTCAAGAAATAGGGCGTGACCAGCAGCGCCGTCCGCAGCAGGGAGCGTCCGACGCTAATAGGTCGTCCTTTATTATCCCGAACGGCGATTTTAGCGACCCGTTTGCCCACGGTTTGGCCCCCACCCGGCCCGGCGTTGAGCAGCCCAAAATAAAGCAGCAGGATAGGCAAGCCCACGAAGCGGGCATGCGGCCCCATCTGAAACCAGAGCGGCCAAAAAAACCAGCCGATGAGGTGGCCGATGATGCCCAACAGCGCCCCGTCGATGATGAGCGCCCCGGCCCGATGCCAGATCGAGGCCGGTGGCGGCAGCGTGTTGGGACGGCGGGTTGGGGGTTGTTGGGCTAAGACAGTTGGTTCGGTCATTGTCGCCTCTCATGACTTACGCGGTAGCTCTACATTTAACTGTGGTGCAGCCCAAAAGTCGCTTTTTTAGCGCGAGCCAAGTCCGTGACTTGGCGGACTATTCGATCCAGGATCGCCAGTCACGGACTGGCTATGAGCGGGCTAATGATGGTGTGCTAGGTCCACAAGGCTCGAATTTCAAAGCGGCGCTGCTCCCACAGCTTCAAATCTTGGGGTAGATCGAGATCAAAAGCCAGGGTAGGTGAATTGTAAATGATAGGCTCCAGATGGGCGGCGCGAGCGGCTTGACAATGATTGTGGAAACTATTGGGGCCAAAGGCCGTCTCGATGAGGTCGGGGGGGTGACGCAGCAAAGCGTTGGTCCCTGCCCGGCGATGGCAGGGGCCGATGACCACGGCCGGCTCGGAGCGCCCGGCTTCGATCAAGGCGGTCAGGTCGGCCAGAGTCAGGCGGGGCAGGTCGCCGGGCAGGATAAGTGTGGCCATCGCGCCCCTGGCCCTGGCCCAGACCGTGGCCTGATGCACGGCTCGATTCAGATCGGTTCCGGCTTCGGCCAAAGCCCAGGCCCCCTGTTGCTTGGCCATCTTCCGGGCCGAGGCATCCCGCGAGATAATCACCACGTCGCTGACTTGCTGGGCCAGATGCAACGTGCGCTCGAACAGGTAGCGACTGAGGCTGCGTCTTTCTGATGGGGATAGCAGCGGGGCCAGGCGGCTTTTGGCCTGGTCAAAGGGTTTGACCGGAATGATGATGAACATTATCTCGTATGAGTTACGCAGTGAACGCGCTAAGCGACGGCTCCAGACCGCCTGCGGGTCAATCTTTTAAAGTTGTACATTCGACTTGGTTGAAGATTTCCAGCACCGGCTGCCCATCCCAGATGTCCGGCAGGGGCAGGCCGAGGGCGTGTAGGGCGGTGGCGGCGGTATCATACACGGTTACGTCACCGGTCAAGCGGGTGTCTACCGGCACGCCCGGCCCAACCGCCAACCAGGGTATCGTCATGTTTTCGGGGATGTCATCGCCGTGGCGGGTTCCTTTGCCTCCGTGATCGCTGGTCAGGATCAACAGGGTGTGGGGCAGAGCCTCTGCCTCTTCCAGCCGGGCCACCACATCCCCAATCAGCGCGTCCGTTTCGCCGATGACCCGGAGTTGGTTGAGCGACATCCAGCCGGTGGCGTGCCCGGCAGAGTCAACGTCGGGCAGGTGGATAACGAGAACATTGGGTAACGCCCTGTTCAACAGAGGCAGGGTCTCGGCGATCACCTGCCGGTCGGTAAAACCGGCGTAGATATAGGCATCGACCGAGTCGGGTAAGACCACCGCCTCTAGCTTGGGCTTGCCGACCACCATCGCCGTACTGAGACCGGCCTCATGCGCCAGACTGAACAGGGTTGGCCCCTCAATCTTGCCTAACGCCGCATCGTTGACATTCCAATCAATACCGTGCTTATCCGGCCCCATCCCGCCCAGCATCGAGGCGTGGTTGACAAGGGTGACGCTGGGCAGCACGGCCTGGGCCGCCGAGGTATAGGCCCCGTTGACCCGAAGCGCGTCGATGTTGGGCGTCTCGGCCTGATCCAGAGCATCCGGGCGCAGGCCGTCGATGCTGATGATAACGACGTTTTGAATATCGCAGGAGGAGCCGCTGCTGCCGCTCAAGCGAAATTGGACGGTGGATTGCAAAGTTTCCAGGACACCGGCCCCGACGGTGGGCGTCGCCGTGGGTTGGCCGGTGGCGTAGGCAGCCACAGCGGTGGCTGTGGCGGTCGGCCGGGGTGTGGCGGTTGGCGATGTCGTGGGCGTGGGCGTGGGCGATGTGGTAGGCGATATGGTGGGACTGGCCGTACTGGTCGAGGTCGGCGCCGGCGCGGCGGCTGTTTGGCCACAACCGGATAAGGCCACGCTGAGGCCAAAAATGCACAGAAATATGACCAGGAGGTGTCCAAAGGATACAGCAGGTGGTTTTTTCTTAATCGTCACGATGGATAGACTCTAAAAACAAGGCTCATATGAATTTCGAGGTAAAAGGATGGAGTGCAATGACTAAAGCTATCGCTGCGCTCAGGCTGAATATGGCAATCCACCCCAACCATCGGGGATTTGACAATCCCTGTGAGCGTTTATCACAACAGGTTACATCAAGGGTGATCGGCGTTGAAGACCAGCTCGATTTTACCACAACGGATCAAATCGCCATTGGCCAGCGGAACCGGTTGGTGGGGCTTGAGCCGGGTGCCGTTGATGAACATGCCGTTGGTGCTGCCCAAATCTTCGGCCAGCCAGCCATTATCACGTCGAATGAGCCGCCCGTGTCGCCGGGAAACCCCCATTTTGCTGCCGCCGTAGGGGGCCAGGTCAATATCCGGGGCTATGCTTTTATAAGCCCGGCCAATAATCAGTTCATCCTGGCCCGAGGCCAAAATTTCCTGACCATTCGGTTTAACCTGAAAACGAACTTTGCCTTCGACCGGCTTCGGTTTGGAGGGAACCCGCGAGTATGTCCCCGGTAGCGGCGTGACGATGGATTGGCTCAGGTCGTAGCGGGCTTTAATGAGGTCTTGGGAAAATTCCTGCATCGTTTGATACCGCTTGTCAACCTCCGGAGCCAGCGCCTTGTCCAAAATTGCCTCAAAAATAGCGGGGACCTCGGAGTTCGCTTCTAAGAGGGGGATGGGGGGGTCGGTCAGCCGGGCCATCAAAAAATCAAACGCGGTTTCGCCGGTGAAGGGCAGTTGGCCGGTCAGCAATTCATACAAGACGATGCCCAGCGAATAAATATCAACGCGGGCGTCGATCTCGCCCTCCTGAATCTGTTCGGGCGCAGCGTAAGCCATCGTCCCCAGGACCTGGCCGGGCATCGTCAAATTAGGGCGGTTCGTAGAATGTTGCATTTTGGCCAGGCCAAAATCGGCCAGCAGCGGCCAATCATCCTGGGCCATTAAAATATTGGCCGGTTTGATGTCCCGGTGGATAATCTGGCGCTCGTGGGCAAAGGCGAGCGCCTGGGAAACAGGGATAATGATCGTCAGGGCCTCTTCCCAAAAAAATGGATGATCCGGTTTCAGACGATCCTTCAAAGAGCCGCCCGGCACATACTCCATGACGATGTAGGCCCAGCCCTTTTCTTCCCCGTAGCTATAAATCGTCAGGATATTACGGTGGCGTAAGGCCGCGATGGCCTGCGCCTCCAGCCGGAAACGGGCTAACATTGTCTCCTGACCCTCCTCGGCGGCTTGCAAAGAGACGACTTTGACCGCCACCCACCGGGAGAGCCGGTCGTCATAGCCCTTGTAAATGCTGGCCATGCCCCCGGTCCCGACTATTTCTTTTAATTCATATCCACCAAACGATTGGCCGAGCAACTCTTCCATCGCCACGTCTCCCACACAGTAATTCCTTTTTTTGATTATATCACGTCCCTGACCTGGGGACAAGGAGCAGAAACGATAGGGGATATTTCGATTTTGGGACGAATTATGACCATCAATGCTTTAACCGTCCCGCTGGAAGGGGGGAAGGCTGGAAAATTGGCCATTCATCTGATAATCAGCCTGCCTTTCGTTACCCTACACCGAACATAAGTTCGACGAAAATCGCTCAAGATCAGCATCTTTTCGACAAGCCCTTCGTCAAACTCAGGATGCTCTCTTCCTTATTTCTGAGGGATTTCTGAGGGATTTCTGAGGGGGTGTAGGGTAACGAATAGAGACGCTCTCGTTCTTTGATTCGTCAAAAAGTAAATTTTGTGCTTCAATATTTTTTTTAGCAGACGAACGCAGAAGCAGGAGATTTTATCATGAACCAACCCTACCGGGTCGGGGTAGACATCGGCGGCACTTTTACCGATTTGATCGTGGTCGATAGCCGCAGCGGGGCCTTTGCCATCGGCAAGGTGTTGACCACCCCCGCCGACCCCTCCCAGGCCGTTGAGTCGGTCCTGGTCGAAACCCTGCCCCCGGCGGACATCGACACCGGGCAGGTGCAGCATCTCATCCACGGCACAACGCTGGTCACCAACGCTATGATCGAGCGCAAGGGGGCCAAAACCGCTCTGCTGACCACGCAGGGCTTCCGGGACTCGATTGAGATTGGCCGGGAAAACCGGTACGACCTGTATGATCTGATGCTGGAACAGCCCCGCCCCCTGGTTCCCCGCCATCTCCGCTTTGAGGTGCCCCAGCGCACCCTGGCCGACGGCTCCACCCGGCAGCCGCTCGATGAGACTTACGTGGCCCGCCTGGCCGAGGAGCTGGCCGCCAACGGCATCGAGGCCGTGGCCGTGGTCTTCCTGCACAGTTTCACCAACCCCGCCGCTGAGCAGGCCGCCCGCGAGGTCATCCGGCGCGTCGCTCCGAACCTGCGGGTCTCCATCTCTTCCGACGTCGTGCCGGAAATCCGGGAGTTCGAGCGGGCCTCGACGACCATTGCCAACGTTTATGTCCAAGAGTTGGTCGAAAACTATCTGCACGGCCTGGAGGAGCGGCTGCGGCGGCTAGGCTTCGGCGGCAACTTCTTTCTGATGCTCTCCAGCGGCGGCATCGCCACCGTTGACACGGCCACCCGCTACCCGGTGCGGCTGCTGGAGTCTGGCCCGGCGGCAGGCGCATTGGCGGCCACGGCTTACGGTCAGGCGGCGGGGTATGACCACCTGCTTTCTTTCGATATGGGTGGAACCACGGCCAAGCTGTGCGTCATCGACGAGGGCCAGCCGCTCATCGCCCACGATTTCGAGGTGGATCGAGTTTATCGCTTCAAAAAAGGCTCCGGCCTGCCGATCAAAATTCCGGTCATCGAGCTGATCGAAATCGGCACGGG
>CAZWZZ010000255.1:0-7929 GCA_964638395.1 uncultured Caldilineaceae bacterium | reverse complement strand
ACTCGGAGAGCCGGTCTTTTGCAAACGTATCGCCACACCGAGTTGCCTCGCCCCTACAAAACCCGGAATCAATCTGCGAAATGGTGTACTTAGGCTAAAACTTCGACCGGCCCGTGGTCATCGCAGTGGTCGCCGTGTGGATGGTGCAGCCGACCATCGACAAGGAAGTCGTAGTGGTCGCCGTGCGGCACAAGTTCGTGACCGCAGCCGTCGTGCCCACACTGACATTCAACGGGTTGGCATTCAGCCGGATTGGTTGCGTTGATGGCGATCACATGCTCATCATAGTGGCCTTCGTGGGGGTGGTGCAGATGACCGTTGTGTAAATAATCAACGTGTCCATCGTGCTGAATACGGGTGTGTCCGCAAAACTCGCTGTGGACGTGGGTATGGTTTGGGTGATCATTGCATTGCATTTTGAAATTCTCCTTGTAACTAAAAATGTAACTAAATATCAACCTTCTTGAACGTGAGATAGGCCTTGATGGAACAGGGTGTGAACATGCTCATCGGCCAGGGTGTAGATGACATGTTGACCTGACCGCCGATTTGTCACCAAATTTGTCTGCCGCAGATGGCGCAACTGGTGTGAAACAGCCGGTTGCGACATCCCCAACGCTCGGCACAAGTCACCAACGCACATTTCGGTATGGGCTAACAGGCCGATAATGCGCGCCCGGGTTGGATCGGATAATGCTTTGAAAAGAGTTGCTAACTGCAACGCCGTGTCACCATCCAATAGATGCTTGGCAACAATAGCATGTAACTCGTGGTCGGCGTGGTCGCCAGTGCAAACTTGTTTTTTGCCCATCAATAACCTTTTGAATATATGTTTAAATGTTTATATAAACATATATAACACAAGTTTACTGTTCTGTCAACCCCTTTTTGGCAACAGGGTGTACAGTAACCACGGCTTGCGCGTGGCGGTGCTGGTCAATGATTTTTAAGTTGTTGACAAAATAGGTGTTTCTGCTATTCTTTGCAGCTAAGAATAATGAATTATGAAGGCTTGAGTTTTTCATCCCTCATAATTCATAATTTTACTTTGAGAGGAATGAAGAGAATGAAAAAGCAAAGGATAACTATTTTGTTAGCCACGTTGATGGTTGGGCTGCTCACCGCCTGTGGCGCTGCCGCCGAACCACAAACGGTGGTGGAGACGGTGGTGGTCGTCGAAACCGTCGAAGTTGAGCGAGAAGTGGTTGTTACCGCCACGCCGGAGGCTGAAACCGAAGCGGCAGCGGCTGCCGAAGCCGACACTGAAGCCGAAGAGCCAGCCGCCTCAACCGCCGAGGGCGAGATAATCATTTTGCGAGTAGGCACCGGCGACAGCGGTGAAGGGCTGACCCCCCACCAAGAGATCATCGCCAATTTTGAAGCCGAAAATCCGGATATTTTGGTGCAACTTGAGGCGGTGGCCGGGCGCGATTATTACACCCGGCTGCTGACCCAGATTGCCGCCGACGATGCGCCCGACATTATGCAAATCGGCGATGATGCTGTGCCCCGTTTTGTCGAGAGCGGGGCCTTTTTGCCGCTCGATGATTTTATCAACGGCGAGTTTCCGCTGGACACCAGCATCTATTTGCCGGGCGTGCTAGAGCCGGGCCAGTATCAGGGCCAACAGTATCTATTACCCAAAGATTTCTCGCCGCTGGCGGTCTATTACAACAAAACCCTTTTTGACGAAGCTGGCGTTGATTATCCGCAGAGTGGCTGGAGCTGGGATGAGTTCTTGGAAACGGCGCAAGCCCTCACCCAAGACACCGATGGCGACGGCCAGCCTGATGTGTGGGGCATCCAACTGCCCGGCCCCTGGACGACCGGCTTTGAGTATTGGGTGGCCGCCGCCGGGGGCAGCCTCATCAGCCAAGATGGCAGCGAGTTTGTTGGCTACCTCGATTCGCCTGAAACGTTAGCCGCCGTGCAGTTCTACGCCGATTTATATAACGAGTATCAGGTCGCCCCACCCCCCGCCGATATGAATGTTTTTGGGGGCGGCAACAGCGAGTTTGACAACGGCCAAGCCGCGATGCGTATCTTTGGGCGCTGGCCGCAAAGCGGTATGCTTGAAAACCCGAATATCGACCTGGGCGTGGTCGGTATGCCGCAAAACGAAGCGCGAGCCAACGTGCTATTTTGGGGTGGCTTCGGCATCGCCAGTACCGCCGAACACCCCGAAGCCGCCTGGCGTTTTCTACGCTTTTATGTTGGTGAGCAAGGCGCAGAGGTCTGGCAAGATTGGGCGCTGCCTGCCGTCACCTCCGTGGCCGACGAGTCGGGCCTGACCGATGACCCCATCGAAGGGGTGTGGCTCAATGAACTCAACTACCTGTCGCCACGCGCCTACACCTTCACCCCATTTTGGGGCGAAGTGGCTGACCCCTCGTTGCGACGTGTCCTGGAAACGGCTATCTTGCAACCAGATGCCGATCTGCCGGCCGTACTGGCCGAGGAGGCCCAAAATGCCCAATCTGAGCTGGAGTTTGTGCAGTAAATTTTTGAGTTGCAGCAATTCCCGGTTTGGAATGAAGATTGGGCCAGTTTCCATAAATTTTGTCATATGAGGCTCAATTTGTCATTCAATCGTTGATTTCAACAACCAGAGTTAGCTAAAACTGGCCCAATCTGGTCATATCGGGAACTACTGTTTGAGTTGTCTATGATGAATTTTATCAACCGTGGCCCTTGGGCGCGCCGGGAAACGGTACTATTTTATTTGTGTATTTCACCGTGGTTGATTGGTTTTGGGCTGTTTGTCCTCGGCCCGATGATTGCCTCGCTGGGGATCAGCTTTACGCGCTGGAATCTGATCGACGCGCCGGTTTTTGTGGGCCTCGATAATTTTGAGCGGATGTTTTGGCACGATGATCGCTTCTGGCAATCTCTAAAAGTGACGGCCTTTTTTACCGCTCTGTATGTACCAACGGAGCTAATCGGCGGGCTGCTGTTGGCTATGCTGATGAATCAACGGGTGCGGGGGATTAGTTTCTTCCGCACCATTTTTTATCTACCGTCGGTGCTGTCAGGCGTGGCCTTTGTGGTGGTTTGGATGTGGCTACTTCACCCGGACGCCGGGCTAATTAACAATATACTGGCGCTCGTAGGCATCAATGGGCCACGCTGGTTAACTAATCCAAACACAGCCCTGTGGGCGTTGTGGATGATGAGTCTGTGGGGGCTTGGTCGCACCGCCGTTATCTTTTTGGCCGGTTTGCAAGATGTCCCCCTAGAACTGTACGAGGCAGCCGCCATCGATGGGGCCACCAACTTGCAATCTTTTCGGCGCGTGACCCTCCCTCTAATTACGCCCACCATCTTTTTCAATCTGGTACTAAGTATCATCGCCACATTTCAAACCTTTACCAGCGCTTTTGTGGCTACCGACGGTGGGCCGCTTAACTCAACCCTGTTTTACGTTCTGTATCTCTATCAGCGGGCTTTTGTTGATTTTCGGATGGGCTATGCTTCGGCGATGGCTTGGGTGCTGTTTGTTGTTATTTTGCTTTTTACGTTGCTGATCGTGCGGTCAGCCCAACATTGGGTTCATTATGAAGGGGAGCAGCCTTAAATGTTATCGACTCAAACCAGTCAATCTCGCTACCGAAAAATCCGCCAAATTGCCACAACCGTGGTGTTAATCTTCAGTGCCATCATTTTTTTAATCCCCTTCGTGTGGATGCTGTCATCGTCGCTAAAACCCAATTACGAGATTTTGGCCGTCCCCCCAACTTTGTGGCCGAGCGAACCTCGCTGGGAAAATTATGTTGAAGCATTGACTTACGTACCTTTTGATCGATACGCGCTTAACACCGCCTTGATCGCCATCGTGACCATCATCGGCCACTTGCTCTCTTGCACCATCATTGCCTACGGCTTTGCTCGATTGCACGCCCCTGGCCGCGACCTGCTTTTTGTGGTGGTGCTGGCCACAATGATGCTGCCCTATCCGGTGACGATGGTGCCACTTTATATGCTGTTTAATGCTTTGGGATGGGTGAATACCTTTTTACCGCTGATGGTGCCGGCCTTTTTCGGGACGCCGTTTTATATTTTTTTGCTGCGCCAATTCTTTTTAACCCTGCCTCGCGAATTAGAAGATGCGGCGCTCATTGATGGGGCTAATTTGCTGCAAATTTTGTGGCACATCATTTTACCGCTATCACTGCCCGCTATGGCGACGGTCGCCATTTTCACCTTTCAAAATGCCTGGAACGATTTTTTGCCCCCTCTCATTTATTTGCACGACCAGTCGCTTTACACGGTGTCGCTGGGTCTCAATTTCTTTCGCTCGTCTTATGACATCAACTGGGCTTACCTCATGGCCGCCTCGCTGGCAACAATGTTGCCGGTGGTGATAGTTTTCTTTTTCGCCCAGAAATTGTTTATCGAAGGGATTACGTTTAGCGGTATCAAGGGTTAAACGTGGCCGAGTCTGAACCGCAGGGGGTGTTTCACCCGGTGGGTAAACGAGCGTCGCTAACCTTGGGCCAGCCGTGGGATGAACAGAGGTCCCCTAGCCAAATTGTGGTCATTGGCAGTGAGGGCGGGATTGCCGCAGAAGACTGCTATTAAACTGAACGGAATAAAAAAAGCCCCGTCCTGCAAATTTACAAGACGGGGTTTTTGGTCGGTATTGCTAAATCAACTGCTCCCCACCAAACTATCGGCCAACTCGTTGATGTACGCTTCGATGGCCGGGTAGCCGGAGGGCATCTCGGTATTGTAGTCGCTGCCGTCGTTGGGATCGAGACCGTTGTCATTTTCCCAGGTATCGGGCAGACCGTCAGCGTCGCTGTCGAGCGGCGGCGTGCCGGGCGTCAACCCATCGAGCCAATCGCTGGGCCGACGGTTGCCCCGTTCCCCGCCCCGCGTCCGGGTATCCTCCACCGCCCAGCGGGTGACGATGTCTCGCGGCCAGGCCCCCGACTCGTCGAGGACGCGGGTGTAGGCTGTGGCCGGGTCGTGGCCCGTAATCGGCATGTAGCCGGGGTGGTCGGCGCTGAAATCGAACGCTTCGTTGGAGTCGAACTGGCTGCTCTCGATGCCGCAGCAGTGGAAACTATACTCCGTATCGAAGCCGGGCGTGGTGAAGGGGTTATCCACCCGTCCCTCGAAATCGCCGGGATCATCGACGTAGTTGTTCCAAACCCAGTAAGCGGTGGGTATGGGGGTCGTGCTATTCTCCGGGTCGAACCAGAGCGGGGCCAGCGAGTAGCTCGGCCCTTCCTTATAATAGTTGCCGACGATGTTGAACTGGCCGATGGCGGTCGGGTCGGTAGAGGCCGCGCCAACAATGTTGTGATGAACGAAGCCCTCCCGCCCGTTGTAGACGACGTTGTTGTAAACATCGGCCGGGCCGGTGGACAGGGCCGGGGTGCGGTTCCGGGCGTGGGCAAAAAGATTGTGGTGAATGGAGATGCGCCCGCCCAGCGGGTCGTCGGCGTCGCAACTGCCGCTGTCGATACAGGCCCGGTGGTTGAGAACCCCTTTGGGGTGGGTCCACCCCTTGTCTTCGTCGTAGATGGGGTAGGTGATGGCCGACCATTGAATAGTGATGTCATAGGCCCCGCCCCAAAGGTCGATGATCTCATCCGCCCCGTGGGAGGCATCGACGTGATCGAGAATGATAGTGTGGGCTGTGGAAAATTGGATGGCATCGTGCTGGACGAAAGGCCACTCGCTATCCGGGTCGGGCGGGCGAATCCGCAGGTAGCGGATAATCATATTGTTGACATCCTGGCCATACGTCGTATAGAGATGGCCCAGAATGGTGATGCCCGCGCCGGGGGCCGTCTGTCCGGCGATGGTCACGTCGCCGTGGGGAATGTGGACATCCCCGTCGATCAGGCCGGACACCTCGAAAATGATGATGCGCGGACCGGGTTGGTTGAGCGCCCATTGCAAGCTGCCTTCGGTGTTGCCGTCCGCGGAGAGGGTGGTCACTTTAAGCACCTGACCGCCCCGCCCGCCGGTGGCTTTGGCCCCAAAACCTTCCGCGCCGGGGAAGGCGACCACGCCGGTTGGGGCTGCGCCGCCGCTGCCTTTCAGAATTAAGGGCAGGTAAAGGTGGACTTGAGACTGATTGCCGTCCGTTGTGGTGAATTGCCAGAGCGGGCCGGTCGTCTCGCTGAGGCCGTCGCTGGCCGTGATTTGCCAATAGTAGGTGGTGCCGGTCAGCAAGGGACCGGGGCTGTAGGTGCTGGTCACCACCTGAGTCACGACCGAGGGCGGGTTGCTGGCGCTGAAAGCGACCGTGTAGGTGATCGGAGCGCCGTCGCTGCTGCCGCCCTGCCAACTCAGAGCCGTATCGGCGGAGACGCCGGTGGCGTTGTCAGCGGGGCTGGGATCAGCCGGTAGATTGGGCACAAACGAGGGATGGTTGGCCGCCGCAACCGGGATTGGGCTGCGGGGCTGGTCGGGTTGGGCATACGACGGGGACTGGACGAGCCAGATTAGCAGGCCGACCAGAGCCAGGGAAAGTAAGCCAAGGTTTCGCGCTTTCATCAAAAGACCTCCGGGTTTTAGGGAAATGGGATAGGTTGAAACTTGGCGTTGGTTATCGGGGTGGTGGTTCGACGGTCACACCCTCACTATATCGTCAGTAACGACCGGTGTGAAGGGGAAAAAGTACGGAATTTGGCCCGGTGGCTCCGTGGAAAGTACCGATTTTCAAGTCAATAATTTCTAACCCGCCACCCGGCTTTCCCGCATCATCATCTTGACCACCACGGCCCGGACAAACATATAAACATGAACGCAGGTAGGGATGATGGCTGAGACGCCCATAATCAGACCGAAGTAGATATTGCGGAGATTGTCCGTGGGCGCTGCCGCCGCTTCGACCAGCATCCGTTCGTAGCGATCATTGCGGGCAGTCAGGCTTTGAGGCGTGGTCTCGAACAGGTTGATGATCCAGCCGGAGATCGAAAAGACATAGACCACCCAGAAGGTAGCCAGGATGGCGATGACCAGGTCGATGGAGAGATGGCCGACATATTCGAGCGCCTTCCGGGTGCGGAGCGCCCGGCGGATGATGTAAATGGTGACAAAAAAGGAAAGGCTGTCAAACATAGCCCCCAGGATACCGACCGGAAATTGAATCTTGAAGTAGTACCAGTTCAGCAGCCAGGGAAAGGCTGTAACCATCGCCCACCAGTAACAGAGGATGTTGACGATGACGAAAAAGATAAAGAGCAGCGGAAAAAAGATAAACAATGATCCCCGCCGGGTTTCGTAGATGTTGAGCAAGCCCCGCAGGGAGTCTTTCCAAATGTCGATGACGGTATCCATAGCGTTGTCCTTATGGGTTTGATGTTTGGGGTTAATCTACGGGCAAAGGATTAATTCCGGCTTAAGGAAGCAGCCGCAATCCCGACGATAGTTTGATTTAAGAAACAGGCCGGGGTAAAATTGGGGCGCTGTAACCTGTCTATACTGCCTACGGGCATAATTGAAACTTTTATCGGACGCAGATGAACGCTGATAAACGCTGATTTTTAAATTTATCGGTGTAAATCTGCGAAAATCTGCGTCCTGTTCAAAAAGCCAAAAGTTTCATTTGTGATCTTGCTGAGTATAGCTTCCTACGCCGGAGCGTGGGCACAGTAAACTCTGTTTTAGGTGAATTGAACCAATGCGACTTGTAGGATTAATGGCCGCCGTCCTCATCATCCTCTTTGGTCTGCGGCTAACGTTGATTGCGATGCAGACGGCGATACGGGGTGCGGTGCTGGTGCGGAGCGGCTTCCGCACCGAGTGGCAACCCGTAGAGCGGGGCGAAGCGATGAAACGTGCCTTTCAGGATGGCTTGATGGGCATTTTGTTGCTGGTGTTGGGCGTGTTTATGATGATTTGAGGCGCGTTCTCTGAACAACACCCCTGTTTGCAACAACCGGCGATGTTAAGTACAATTTGGCGCTGGCT
>CAZWZZ010000254.1:0-7940 GCA_964638395.1 uncultured Caldilineaceae bacterium | reverse complement strand
GACGTAGTTAGCCTGAATAGTGACTAGGTTTCTATGTTTAGAACGACAGGGACAGTCAAAAAGTTCCCGGCGGCGGTTTTATTCATCCTCCGGCTGGAGCAGATCAATATGCTCTAAAAACCGCTCAAATAACATTCGCTCCAGACCGCTGCCGGAGATGATGAGGGGCTGGGGTCCATCTTGGCCATTGGGGGCCACCACCAGGGCCAGAAATTGGGGCGGATTGATCTCAGCGGGAATGGGTTTCATGGTGACCAGCAGGGCCGGCTGATCGTCGAGGCTGATATCTTCGACGGTGTCGAGGTATCGGCCCCAGCTTCCCTCACGGATCGTAGTCAGGATACCCTCCGGGCTGGCCTCGCCGTCGCCCCGGACAATCCGCACTTCTTGCCCGATCAGGGGATCCGCTTGGGGCCAGACTGCCACAAACGCGCCGGGCATGGGATCAATTTGCCACGCAGCCGGATAGCGGAAGGCAACCCCCAGCCGGGGGTCGCTGTAGGGTTCGGTCAGGGATAGTCCCTCGGCGCGGAGCGGCTCGAGGCGCTGGCCCAACAGATTCGCCCACCGCTCCAGGCCGTAGTAGCCGACGTGGTCCGGCGCAGGCTGGCGGGCGATGACCTCGATTTGGCCGTCGACCATCGTCATGGCCAGCAGCGCCATCTCCTCGCCCTTCCGCTGGACGTAGTAGAGAGTCCGGCCATCGTCGCTCCAGCGCGGCGCGTCCTGAAACGCTTCAACTTCGTTCAACCGCTCCGACTGGCCCGTGTCAGGATCAAGCAGCCAGATGCGCCGCCCGGCGATACCCGGATTATCAAAGGTCATCCCGCCCTCATACTGGTCGCCAAATTCGGCGGGCGAGGCGGCGTAGGCGATGACATCCCCCTGCGGCGACCAGGCCACCTGGCCGGGGATACGCTCGGTCTGGCTGACGACCGTCGTGGCCTTGTTACGCTCAACATCATAGAGAACCAAAGATTTATTCCACCACACTTCTCGCCCGGCTCCGGCAGTCAGGGCCAGGATCGCGCCATCGGGCGACCAACTGTGGTAGCTGGGGGCAAGTAGGGCAAAATCGGCGACCGGGGTGGCCTGGCCGTTGTACGTATCCAGGACGAAGGGGGTCAAGCCATCGGCCAGAATCGAGGTGGACAGAATGCCCAGCCAGATGAGGACGTGGCGATTGTTTGGCGACCAGGTTCCAAATTGGAGCTGCTCCGGGCCGATTTCTGCGGTGGGGGACTCAAACAGCCGTTCGGGGGAGCCGGGTTGCTGCCCATCCAGCGTGACCCGCCAGACGGTGAGTGGTTCACCACTGGGTTGGGGGACACCTTCCGGGCCGGGCCTCCAGTTCCGCTGGACGATCAGCAGTTGCCGCCCATCCGGCGACCAGGCCGCCGAGCCGATGGCGCTGCCCGCCTCGAAAAGGGGCCATTCTTGATCTTGGTTGAGCAATGTCAGGCTGCCTGCCGCCTCATCGAGCAGGGCCACCCACCGACCATCCGGCGCAGGAAAGCGGCTGAGTGGGGCGGTCGGGGCCGGCGAGGTCCTGGCCGACGGCGGGGGGGCGGTCAGCGTGGGAGTCGCGGGCGGCGGGGTGTCGGAGACAGGCGTTGGGGTGGGAGGTGCGGTTGTGACCGGAACGGGCGTGGGTGAGGGGGCGTCCGGTTCCGGCGTCGCCGTGGGGCGAGCCGCTGTGGTGCGGCATGCGGTAAACAGCAATAGCGTCAGTAAAATAAGAGTGCGGATCATCAGGCTTTCTCCTCGATTGCGTGAACAGGTAATACTCAGTAGACCGCAATCGCACCCCCTTCGACACTTCCTCTGGTCGCAGGACACGGCTTTGATACAATCTCGTGCCTCGATTTACTCAGGATGCTGCGGTCTACTGAGAATGAATAAACCAGACCTTCATTATAAATAATAGGCTCGTCGAGATAAACCTACCTGTCAGATCAGCAACGATTGGCTGACGCTTTTGTTGCCGAAAAACCGTGGGGCTGTTGATGACTGACGCAGTTGATGTATTTTATCCCCTCCCCTGACTCGGAAGGAAGATAGCCCTTCCTACAGTATTGATCACGACGTGGATCATTTTGGTCTCAACCCTTCGATCATCCTGGACCTTTTCTAAGCATTCCTAAACCGCTTAGATAAAGTTCGGCTATAGCATATCTTGGTGAGTTCTCACCTTTGGCTGGACGTCGTTTTTCCAATATACCTGCTTGGATCAAGTTATCTATAAGATTGCTTATGTTTATGTTCAAATCATTCCACAATTCGTCTAATGTCTCTCTAATGAGAGGCGATCTCTGACCTCTGAGCTTATCAAGAGCGGAATCAAATTCAGGATACTCTTCGCGAACTTCTTCAACTCGCTTCTCCGATACATGCGGCATAGAATTTATTAATGAACGAGGACGTAGTACAGTTCCTTGCTCCCAAGAACCAAGTCCTCTTTCTCTCTCAACAGCTCGACTCAGTAAAAAAACTAGACTTCGAGGAAAACGATTTTCTTGACCATCCGCAATGCGTTTAAGTACCCAACGATGGGTATATGCTTTATTAACGCCACCCATTCTTTCTCCCCATAAAGGATGCAGTATGCGACGCAACTGTTCTAAATCTCGAATTTCCAGATTTACTGCATTTAATCCAAAGCTTTTGTCCATATAGTCGGCAAACGTTGGCGAGTTCAAAGCTTGACGAAGAACTAATCGCCATAAATCCTCTTCTTGCCAACGCAATAACATATCTCGTCCTGTATAATGACTCTTGTTGGGGAAACTAAGTTTGCGCCAAATATCCTCACGGATAAAGCATTTCATCTTTATTTGCGAAAAAGTATCGCTGGCTTCTAACCACCAAGATAATAACGCTTCTACTGCTCGTTGGCGACGATCATAACTTTCGGTCTCCAAACCAAATCCTGTGTCCAATTCATCATAAAGAAGCCAGGCTTGTTTCGTCTCTTTTTTTAACCACTTATCAATATTACGTAACGCATCGTTAATAGCCGGACCACGCTCCGCGGAGTGGGCAATATCAACAAGCCAAGCCACAATTTTTTGATGTGAGACTGAGCCAACATCGGTTAAATCATCCAAAACATGCTTAAGCTCCTGATCTTGAATAGGGATGTCGAGCATTTTGTGGTGTAACCGAAGCAATGTGTAAGCACGCCACAAACTTTCCCAATGCTGCGCCCCTACTTGAGCCTCGAAACTCATAAAATCACTTCTATCCAAAATGAACGGATCGAGCGTTGGACGGCCATGCGCCCCAATAAATTCTACTTTCTCTAAATCAGCATAAGGTTTTGCCAATTCTCTGGCTCTATTTGGCTTCTCCACAAATAAACGAAAAAGCAGGCTTTTACCAGTTCCCTTAGCACCCCGAATAAGATTAGTTCGATTTGATAGAAATCTGGGAAAATCTCCTGTTCTCTGAAAAATATTCGGAATATCCTCAGCCTTGATTTGGTCAGCAGTGACAGGCTCAAATTGGAGTTCTTCTAAAATTTGCGTCCTGAGATCGCCGACAAAAATGCCTTTCTCTAAATTGGGTAAAGCCGCATCAATAAAATCTGCAATAGGTTGATAGTTGATACGAACCGAGTCGGATAGACCATCTACAATATTTTCAACCGCTGGAATGTTGATATCATACTCAATCTGTGTGCGGATTTCCTCTGGGGCTGTATCTATATCTAAATCCCACAATGCTGTTATCCAATCGTCAACTGTAACTAACCATTCATCGACTTTATCAGGAATGGGCGGCATTGGGGTCAACACAAAACGCAAATCTGGTTTACCTTGGCTTTGTTTTTGTTTGTAGGCTGCTCTCAAGACCCACTCTAATCCTCGGTAACTCTGCTCATTGGGTGTAAAACACACCATTGCCAAATCAGCTAAATCAAATAAAGCGACTGCCCCCACTTCATCAAAGCCGGTTCTAGCATCGATTAAAATAACATCTGGGTTTAGGTAATTGGCGACATCACCAATTAATTTGTGGATAGGATTTGGGTCTTGGCGATATAGCTTTTCTACATCAAAATCGGCCAAACGATGAATGTAATTTTCATCATAGTCACCGGCGGGGACTAAAAACAGTTCGCTACCACTGCGCCCGACCCGTCGGATGCAGTCCGCTATAGAAGGAATATTTTCGTCGGGGGTTAACCATCGTTGATAAACATAATCCAAAACCCCGCATCGCGCACCTTCTTCCTCCACGGGTTGTAGCATCACTGATAAGCCGGGCGCTTCTAACTCAAAATCAATCATAACCACCCGCCGGTCACTCTCGGCTAATAGGCTAGCCGTTACCGCTAAAGCTGTGGTTCGCCCTACCCCTCCCTTAAAAGAATAGAAGGTAACAATCAAAGGCACCTTTTCCTCAACGGTAAAACCATTGGAGGATTGGGCTTCTGGAGCAAGCAGTATCTCTGACCACAAAGGTAACTGTACAAGAGGCGTACTTAAATGCGTTGGGGATTCATCGGGAGCCAGCAAATCATATCCTGCAAAGGGGTACATTCCCAAATGCATATCTATCTTTGCTAGAGCCTGATCAATAATTACTTCTCTTTCTTCATCAGGCAACCCTTCAAATTTTGAACTTACAACCTTCAATTGTATCCAACCCAAAGACGATTTAGTTACTGAAATATCAGCCTCATAGTTACGCTCTTGAAAATCCTCACTTATGACTTGTTCGATCCGATCCTTAGTTGATAAGTATGTCTCACTCATCGCTATTCTCCCTGTTGGCGTAGAAGGAATGTATGGATAGTCTTAACAGAACTTATAAACATTTCTGCCGTTCTTTCATCGCCAACCTTGCCATAATAACGTAACTGACCATACCGCCACTCACGAGAGACTATCACCCAAGCGCTCTTCAATCTGCCGGTTCTATCTATCTCAATGGCATTTTTGACACCCGATCCAGCAAAATTTAGCATCGCGCCTAAATTGTGAACCTTGCTACCCTGAACAGATTTGCCAGCACGTGTATCTTTGTAATTCGTTGTCCCTTCATTATAACATATAAGTGAGGCTAAAGCACACTCAATAGCATAGCCACCAAGATACATTGCCCCGATCCATCGTTCCTTATCCAACAGAACTTCAGCATCTTCTAAACGACGTCGAGAAGCCCCTAGCAACACATTACGATGATATGTGTCGTGGGTCAGCGGCATTTTTGGCTCCGATTAATTTTAAATTTTACATAAAATTTCTATCAGTATATGCTGCCCAATCGCCATCTGCAAAATTTCGCTGAGGCCCTCAGCGCCGGACAACAGGGGTGCTTCCGAAGTGACTAAGACTAAATAGATTCAGTCGATTTAATTTTGATACGTGGAAGGAATTTGTACCCTCGACTGCCGATCACGGACCGGCTTGGAGTATCAGAATTTGGTTGTATTGAGACTAACTATTCTTTAAGTCGATGTACCAACGTGCATGGCAGGCTCTTCTAAAAAGTTATGAGTTATTAAAAAAGGTGAGGGGTGAAATATCAGTAGACCGCAGCATCCTGAGTAAATCGAGGCACGAGATTGTATCGAAGCCGTGTCCTGCGACCAGAGGAAGTGTCGAAGGGGGTACGATTGCGGTCTACTGAGTATTGGGATTTTCACCCCGCATCATTCATAACTTAATCACCATCCGTCCCTTCATTTTCCCCTGTAGAATATCCTGGCTCAAGGCCGGAATATCCTCCAATCCAGCCTCTTCGGTCATGGCCTCAAGCGCATCCTTGGGGACCAACTCGGCCAGCCGTTGCCAGGCGGTGGTCCGCTCGGCCATCGGGCTGAAGTTGGAGTCGATGCCCAACAGGTTGACGCCGCGCAGGATGAAAGGCAGGACCGTCGTCTTCAGACCGACGCCGCCCGCATTGCCGCTGATGGCGATGCTGGCCCGTGGAGCCATCGACCGCAGCAGCCCGGCGGTGGTGTCGCCGCCGACGGCATCCACCGCCCCGGCCCAACGACCGGCCTCCAGCGGCCGCTTCGACGGTTCCGACAACTCGTTGCGATCAATGAAATCTTTGGCGCCCAACGAGCGCAGGTAGTCGTGCGCCGTTGTCTTGCCGGTCGAGGCCACGACGTTGTAATCCAGTTGTCCCAAAATGGCCACGGCCATACTGCCCACGCCGCCCGACGCCCCGGTGACGATCACCTCGCCGCCGTCGGTCGGGGTCATGCCGTGCGCTTCCAGAGCCATGACCGACAGCATCGCCGTCAAGCCAGCCGTGCCGATGGCCATCGCCTGCTTCGCTGTCAAACCCGCCGGCAGCTTGACCAACGTCTTGGAGCGGACCCGGTTCAGTTGGGTGAAGCCGCCCCAATGCTTCTCGCCGGTCTCGAAGCCGGTCAGGATGATTTCATCCCCGGCATTAAAATTGGGCGATTGGGACTCGACCACCGTCCCGGCCAGGTCGATGCCGGGAACCATCGGATGGCGGCGCAGCACCTTAGCCTTACCGGTCACGGCCAGCCCGTCCTTGTAGTTGAGGCTGGAATAGGCCACCTCAACCACCACATCCCCCCCTTCCGGCAGATCGTCTCGCGTCATCTCCTGTACATTAGCCGTCGTTTCCCCATCCTGCTCATCAACAATTAAAGCTTTGAACGTACTCATTGTAAATAATCTCCTTGTATAATTTTATGGAGATTGGTGATTGGGAGATTAGAGATTGTTTATCAAAGTTTACCAATCTCCTAATCTCCAATCTCTACTCTACTAACTCTACCGCAGCCCCAGTTCATTCCGGGCAATCACCATCCGTTGAATTTCGCTGGTGCCCTCATAAATCTCGGTGATCTTGGCATCGCGGAAATACCGCTCAACCGGCAACTCCTTGCTGTAGCCCATTCCGGCGTGGATCTGCACCGCCTGGTGAGCGCAGAACATGGCCGTCTCGCTGGCGACCAGCTTGGCCATCGACGCCTCGGTGGTGTAGCGAGCGCCATTGGCTTTGGCCGCTTCTTTGGCCAGAGCCGCCTGGTAAATCAACAGCCGCGAGGCTTCGATCCGGCACTTCATATCGGCGATCTTCCATTGGATGCCCTGAAAATGACCAATCGGCCCGCCGAAGGCTTCCCGCTCGCGGGCGTAGCTGACGCCGGCCTCGTAAGCGGCCTCGGCGATGCCCAACGCCTGGGCCGCAATGCCGATCCGCCCGGCGTCCAGCAGCGTCATGGCGATTTTGAAGCCCTGCCCCTCCTCGCCGAGGCGGTTTTCGACGGAGCAGCGGTAGTTATCGTAATGCATCTCGCAGGTGGCGCTGGCCCGGATGCCCAGCTTATCCTCCGAACGCCCCCGCTCCACGCCCGCCCGGTCGGTGTCGATCAGAAAGGCGGTGATGCCGTGATGCCCGGCTGCCGGGTCGGTCATCGTGAATAGCAGAACGACGTCCGCCGCCGGGCCGCTGGTCACCCAACTTTTCGTGCCGTTGATGCGGTAATGATCCCCCTCCCGCACCGCCCGGCTGCGCATCGTGGCCGCATCGGAGCCGGACATCGGCTCGGTCAGGGAGTAGGCGGCCACCATCTCCCCCCCGGCGACAGGCAGCAAATATTGTTGTTTCTGGGTTTCTGTCCCGAATTTTAGCAGACCGTTGCCAAAGAGGGAATTATTGACCGACATGATTGTGCCGTGAGCCGCATCTACCTTGCAAATCTCTGCGAGCGCCAGCACATAGGCGATGGTATCCATGCCCGCCCCGCCGTACGCCTCCGGCGCTTCGATGCCCATAAAGCCCAACTGCCCCATCTTGGCGATGGTCTCGTAGGGAAATTCGCCCGTGTGGTCCAATTCGGCAGCGACCGGGGCAATCTCTTTCTGGGCAAAATCGCGGGCGGCATCTTGGATCATGCGGTGTTCTTCGGTGAGTTGTAGGTCCATTGGTTGGCTCCTGTGGGT
>CAZWZZ010000253.1:2747-7949 GCA_964638395.1 uncultured Caldilineaceae bacterium | reverse complement strand
AGGCCAAACGTCGTCCATTTACGGTAGCAAATTGCTTGCAGATAATCTTTAGGGATAAAACCTTTAGGGTCTGGCTCCAAAATGAGAATTGCTGGATATAGAAACATAAATTTGACCGTCAGCGTCGTTAAAAAGTAGGAGCGTCCAGTGACAAAGCCTTTGCGTATCGTGCCCTTGAGTGGCGTGGGAGAAGTTGGCAAAAATATGACCCTGATCGAATATGGGGATGAAGCCATCGCCATTGATTGTGGGTTGATGTTCCCCGACCATGATATGCTGGGGATCGACCTGGTCATTCCCGACACGACCTACCTCCTCGATAATCCCGGTCTGCTCAAGGCCATTCTCCTGACCCACGGCCATGAAGATCACATTGGCGCGTTGCCCTACATTCTGCCCGAAAACCCGGTTCCCCTGTATGCCACCCAATTGACGCGGGGCTTGATCGAAGTCAAGCTCAAAGAGGCCAAACTCATCTCCAAAATCGAAATCAATACCATCGACGATAATAGTGTTATCGAAATCGGCCCCTTCACCATCGAACCGTTCCACGTCTGCCACTCCATTCCCGATGCGGTGGGGTATGCCATTTATACACCCCGAGGGTTGATTATCCACACCGGCGAATATAAATTCGACGAAAACCCGGTCAGCGGCAAACCGATTGATCTCGACCGGCTGCGGGCGTATGGGGATGAAGGGGTATTGGTGTTGCTGTCTGACAGCACCAACGCCGAGCGGATGGGCCACACCCCCTCCGAACAGATCGTCAGCGAGACGTTTGAAAAGATTTTTCGCCAGGCCAAAGGACGCATTCTTGTCTCAACCTTCGCCTCGAACATCTCCCGCGTGCAGCAGGTGGTCAATATGGCCATGCAGTTCAACCGCCGGATCAGCGTGGTGGGGCGCAGTATGGTCGATAACGTGAAGATGGCCCGCCACTTGGGCTATCTGACCGGCCCCGAAGATATATTTGTCCACGTCAATGATTTGGATGATTATCCCGATAGCCGGGTGGCTATCGTCTGTACCGGCACGCAGGGGGAGCCAACCAGCGCCCTGGTACGGATGGCCAATGAGGAGCATCGCCAGGTCAGCCTGAGACGGGGGGATACCGTGGTTTTGTCAGCCACAGCAATTCCCGGCAATGAGGAGTTGGTGCATCGGACCATCAATAATCTTTTCCGTCTGGGGGCCGATGTCATCTATCAAAGCCTGATGCCGGTTCACGTGTCGGGCCACGCCGGCCAGGAAGAGCAGATGCGGATGTTGGAGTTAGTGCGGCCCGAATATTTCATCCCCATTCAGGGGGAGTACCGCATGCTGGTGCTACACGGGCGCGTCGGCGAACAGGCCGGTATCCCCCCGGAGAATATCTTTGTCCTCGAAAATGGGCAGGTGGTTGAGTTTGATGAGGAGGGGGCCTTTTTAGCCGAAACCGTCCCCAACGGACAAGTTTTGGTCGATGGTTTGGGGATCGGCGATGTGGGCAGCGTTGTCCTCCGGGATCGCCGTCTGCTGTCCAGGGATGGCTTTTTTGTAGTGGTTATCGCCCTGGATGAAAAGAGTGGCCGCTTGGTCGATGGTCCCGATATTGTGTCGCGGGGGTTTGTCTACATCCGGGACTCGGAGGCGCTGTTGGAGGAGGCCAAAGAGCGGGTCATCGATCTGCTGGACCGGGACCACATCCATCCCGATACGGCCGCCGGTGCCATCCGTGACAACCTCAGCCGCTTTCTCTACCGCCGCACCCACCGCACCCCGATGATTGTGCCGGTGGTGCTTAAAGCTTAAAACGCGGAGTTACCCCCAAATAATCGTCACCGAGCGGCCCGTCGGCGTAGTATTGCGGGTGTCACTGCTCTTTCCCACCCCCTACTGATACCCAAACAACCGCCGAAAGGCCGGCTTATACCACAACCCCTCAAAATCGGCATTGTCGCGGGCCAGCTCCCGCACGGACGGATCCAGCTCGACGGCCTGGGAAAGCCAGGTCACGCTGGCGTCATCCTGACCAAGCAGAGCCAGGACGCAGGCTTTGCGATAGAGGGCGTCGGCATCGTCGGGATTGAGGCGGATGGCCTGGTCGAAATCCTTCATGGCCATCGTGTAATTGCCCAAATTGTAGTAGGACAGCCCCCGGTTGTGATAGGCCGTGGCGTCGTCGGGATCGAGCGCGATGACCTCATCAAAATCGGCCAGCGCCCGCTCATAATCGCCGGTAGCATAATAAAGCAGCGCCCGGTTATTGAGCATCGTCACATCATCCGGCCCGTACGCCAACGCCTGGTTATAATCCCGCAGGGCCATCTCGTAATCCTCCATTGCCTCATACGCCCCGCCCCGGTAGTTGTAGAGACTCATATCATCAGGATCAAGCCGCAAGGCCCGGCTGTAATCATTGATGGCCTGCTGCACATTGCCCAACTTGCTGTAAGCCAGCCCCCGGTTCTTGAAGGTAGCCGCATTGTTGGAGTCGAGCCGCAACGCCTGGTTATAATCCTCGATAGCCCGCAGATAATCCCCCTGCTTGAAATAAGCATTGCCACAGTTGACATAAATCGCCGGATTTTCGGGATTGAGCCGAATCGCCTGGCTGAAATCCTCGATGGCCGACTGGATGGCCCCCTGCCGCATATAAATGACGCCCCGGTTGTGGAAATAGCTGGCCTCCCTGGCGTTGAGCAAAATAGCCTGGGTGAAATCCTCGACCGCCTGGCGATAATCGCCGTTATTGGCGTAGACGCTGCCCCGATAATTGTGGGTGGCGGCGTTATCCGGGTCAAGCTCCAGCGCCCGGCTGAAATCGGCCGCCGACTCCTCAAAATGTTGCAGCGCAGCGTGGGCCAGCCCCCGGTTCTGCAAAATCTCGACGTTATCGGGATACAGTTGCAAGGCCTGATCATAATTCTCCAACGCCGGTTCATACTGCCCCTGCCCGGCCAACGCCAGCCCCAGATTGTGGAACATCTCCCCATCCTTGGGATTGAGGGCGATGGCCTTCTGAAAATCGTCGATGGCCCGCCCGGTGTCTCCCTGATAGGCGTAGGTCAGCCCCCGCTGATAATAATAATCGGCCTGGTCGGGGTTCAGTTGGATGGCCTGGCTGAAATCGTTGATGGCCCGCTGCTGCTCCGTCTCCAACAGCATCAGCGCCCGTCCCCGCTGGTAGAAGGTCTCGGCCTGTTGGGGGCGCAGTCGAATCGACAGGTTGAAATCCTTGATGGCCTGGGCCGGGTTACCCAGATCGAGATAGACCAGCCCCCGGTTGTGCAACGCCTCGGCGTGCTTCGGATTGAGCCGCAACGCCTCGTCGAAATCCTCCATCGCCAGCGGCAGATTGTTAGCCTGGTAATGGGCATACCCCCGCTGGTTGAGGGTGAAGGCATCGTTCGGCTGGCGGTTGAGGGATTGGTTGAAATCCTTGATGGCCTTCGTATACTCCGCCATTTGCAGGAAAGCCACCCCCCGGTAGCGGAACAGTTGAGCCTTCTCGACGTTATCCGCCGCCTGCTCGCCGGAGGCCAACTCGATGGCCCGGTCATAATCGGCCACGGCCCGGACGTGATCCCCCTTGCGGCTATAGACCAGCCCCCGGTTGGCATAGCCCGCCATCAACTGCGGCTCCAACTGTAACGCCTGGTTATAATCCGCCAGCGCCTTATCATACTCGCCGCCGTTGGCATAAGCCCGCCCCCGCTCGTTGAGCAGCGCCGCCTGATCCACCCCCGTCTCCAGCGCGAGGGCCTGGCTCAAGTCGCTGACGGCCTGCTGATGCTCGGCCCGCTGGGCTCGAATCAGCCCCCGGTAGTAGAGGCTTTCGGCCTGAATCGCCGCTTCCGGCTGCAAAGCGAGGGCCTGGTTGAAATCGGCCAACGCCTGCTGCTGGTTGCCTTGCAGGTAATAGGCCTGCCCCCGTTGCAGAAACGCCGCCGCGTTGCCCGGATTGAGCCGCAGGGCCAGGTTGAAGGATTCGATGGCCTCGATAGCCTGTCCCGATTGGGCGTAGGCCAGCCCCTTATGATAAACGACATCGGCCTGGCGTGGTTTGAGCAGCAACGCCTGGTTAAAATCTTCCAGAGCGTAGCGGTGCTTCTCCTGGGCGGCGTAGGCCAAGCCCCGCTGGAAGAAAAGGTCCGCCGACTCCGGCTGGACGACGATGGCCTCGTTGAAATCGGTGATGGCCTGGGCCAGGTCCCCCTGCTGCCGGTGGGCCAAGCCCCGCTCGTAGAGAGCCTCGGCGTTGCGCGGGTCCAGCTTGAGAGCCTGGTTGTAATCGTCGATGGCCGGCGGATAGCTGCCCTCGGCGGTGTGCAGCCGCCCCCGCTGAATGAACAGGTCGGCCTCCGCCGGGCCGAGGTTGGCTTTTTTCATTGTCAGGGCTGCCGCCTCATCATAATCGGCCAGCGCCGCTTTGGTGTCACCCAATTTGGCCCGGGCCTGCCCCCGATATTTGTAGAAATCGGCCTGCTCGGTCGGGCTGATGCCGCTCTTTTCGTCGCCCGCCAGCTTTAAGGCTTCGTCAAAATCCTTGATGGCCCGCTCGTAATTCTCCTGATGATGCAGGGCCTCTCCCCGCCGGGCGTAGAGCGTCGCCTGCCCCGGCTTGAGGCGAATGGCCTGATTGAAATCCTCGATGGCCCGGCCATACTGCCCCTGTTGAGCGTAGGCTTGCCCCCGTTGGGCGAAGGTATCCGCCTCTTTGGGGGCCAACTCCACCGCCCGGTCGAAATCGGCGATAGCCTGCGGCAGATGGTTCAGGTGGAGATGGGCCTGCCCCCGTTGGGCGTAGGCCGTCGCTTCGCCGGGGATCAGTTGAATGGCCCGGTCAAAATCCTCGATAGCCTGCGGATACCGCGCCTGGGCCAAAAAGGCCCTGGCCCGGTTGAGGTAGGTCGGCCCATTTTTGATGTCCAGCTTGAGCGCCTGGCTGAAATCCTCGATGGCCTGCGGATAATTCTTCAACGCGGCCTGGGTCGCCCCCCGCTGGCTGAAAAATTCGGCGTTGTTGGGAATCAAACGAATGGCCTGGTTGAAATCCTCCAAAGCGCGGGCCGGGTTGTTCTGCTGCTTGTAAATCAACCCCCGCTGGTAAAAGACCTGCCCATCATCCGGCTGTAGCTGGATAGCCCGGTTGTAATCCTCGATAGCCTTGAGCGACTCCTGTTGCCGCCCGTAGGCCAGCCCCCGATACTTGAAGGC
>CAZWZZ010000253.1:0-2647 GCA_964638395.1 uncultured Caldilineaceae bacterium | reverse complement strand
GAGGGGTCCAACTCGATGGCCCGCTCATAATCGCCGATGGCCTCCAGATACCGCTGCCGGGCGGCCTGGGCCACACCCCGCTGGTAGAAGAAATCGGCCCGCTCCCCTTCCAGCCTGATGGCCCGGTCGAAATCCTCCACGGCCTGGTCATGTTTACCCTGCCCGGTCTGCGCCTGCCCCCGGTAGAAGAGGGTCAGCGGCGCGTCGGCGTTCAGCTTGAGCGCCTGGTTGAAATCCTCGACGGCTCGCCCAAAATCCTTCTGTCCGGCCCGCGCCCGACCTCTATAATGGAAGGTGTCCGCCTCCTCCGGGTTGAGAGCTAACACCTGGTTAAAGTCGTCAATAGCTTTGGCATACTCGGCCTGCTCCAGATAGGCCAGGCCGCGATGTTTCAGGGCGCTGATTTTGGCCGGTTGGGTCAGGGTCAGGCTGATGGCCTGATCCAGATTTTCCACGGCCTGGGCGTAATCGTTGAGGGTCAGGTAGGCCAGCCCCCGGCGGTGGAACGCGGCCGCCCGCTTGGGATCGAGGAAGAGGGCCTGGCTGAAATCCTCGATGGCCCGCTGCTGGCTGGCTTCCGGCGAACTGCCCAGCGGGGTGTAATCGGCATAGACACAGCCCCGGTAGTAGAAGGCGTCGGCCTCGTCCGGGTTGAGGGTGATGGCCTGGTCGAAATCGGCCAGCGCCCTGGTGAAATCCCCCTGCGCGGCGTAAGCCTGGCCCCGCTGGGTCAGCGCCTCGGCGTCCCGCTCATCGAGGGCCAGCGCCCGGTTGAAATCCTCGATGGCACTGGGATAATCGGTCTCGACCAGGTAGGCGTTGCCCCGGTTGCGGAAGGCATCGACGTTGTGTTTGTCCAGCTTGAGGGCCTGGTCGAAATCGGCGATGGCCTGCCGGTTGTCCTGAAGGTAGGCGTAAGCCACCCCCCGCTCGTTGTGGGCGTGGCTCAAATCCTCGGCGGAGAGGCGCACCCCGGTTAGCGAAGCGGCGGCCACCAGGCTGATGACCTGGTCGAAATCCTCGACCGCCCGCTCATAGTCGCCGCGCCGGTTGTAGGCCAGCCCCCGCTGGTAAAAAGCCAGGGCATATTGCGGATCGTCGCCGATGGCCTGGTCGAAATCCTCGATGGCCCGCTCATACTGTTCCTGCCGAGCATAGGCCAGCCCCCGCTGGTAGAGCAGCGTCTCCCGCCCCTCCTCCGGCGACAGCTCAATCGCCCGGTCATAATTGGCGATGGCCTGCCCATAATTCTCCAACGGCGGCAGGGTGTAGGCCAGCCCTCGCTGGGCGTAGGCGGTGGCGTAGAAGTCGGCATCGAGCGCTTCGTCCGGCGTCGCGCCCTTCGATACGCTAACGCTACTCAGGACGCGGTCGCCGGCCTCCGCTTCTCCGTCGCCCTTCGATACGCTATCGCTACTCAGGACGCGGTCGCTTGCCTCCGCTTCTCCATCGCCCTTCGATATCAGGGCGCGGTCCTCTACGCCTTCGAGGACGCGGTCGCCAGCCTCCGCTTCTCCGTCGCCCTTCGATATCAGGGCGCGGTCCTCTACGCCTTCGAGGACGCGGTCGAAATTCCGAATGGCTCGGCCTGGGTCGCCCTGGCGGAGATAAGCCTGGCCCAGGTTGAAGTAGGAGACGCGGTCGTTGGGGTCGAGCTGGATGGCCCGGTCGAAATCATCGACGGCCCGCTCGAACTCGCCCTGCTGGACGTAGGCCAGACCTCGCTGGCGATAATTGGCCGCTGCCTGGGGTTTGAGGGCGATGGCCCGGTTGAAATCGGCGATGGCCTGGGGCAGGTTCTCCTGCTCCATATGGACCGCCGCCCGCCGCTCAAAAGCGTCGGCGTAAGTCGGGCGCAACTCGATGGCCCGGTCGAAGTCGGCGATGGCCGGGTCCAGGTCACCCTGATCGGCATAGGCCAGACCGCGATAGTAATGGGCCACCGGGTCGGCGGCGTTCAGCGTGAGCGCCTGGTCGTAATCCTCGATAGCCCGCTCGTAATTGCCCTGGCGAGCGAAGGCCAGGCCCCGATTGCTGTAGGCCGGGCCGTTCTCCGGGTCGAGACGGAGGGCCTGGCTGAAATCATCGACGGCCTCACCATACCGTTCCAGTTCAGCCTGAGCCAACCCCCGCGTGTAGTGGAGCATCGCCCGCTGCCCCCGCCCGGCCCGCTTCTGTTGAAGCACCTGGCTGAAATCGGCGGCGGCCTCCTGGTAATGGCCCGCCTCGAAATGGGTCAGGCCCCGGTCAATCCGCAGCGGGGCATAATCGGCCCGAATTTGGAGACCGCCTTCGTAGATCGCCAGCGCCTTGTCCGGCTCCCCCGCCGCCCGGTGGCTGTAGCCCCACCAATCGTAGGCCATCACCCGTTGCCGCTCGGCCAGGTCTTCACCGGCGGCGATTTCTTGGAGGATGGTCTGTAGGTGGGGCCAGTTGCCGGAGAGCCAGGCGGTGGTGAGGGGGTGGTAATTGGTAATTGGTAATTGGGGATTGGGAGATTGGGAGATTGGGGGATTGGAGATTGGGAGATTGGGAGATTGGGGGATTGGAGATTGGGGGATTGGGAGATTGGGGGATTGTTCTTCGGCTTCTCCGTCGCCATACTAAAAGAGATCGATAAAAAGTCCGCGTCAAAGTCACTCATCCA
>CAZWZZ010000252.1:0-7967 GCA_964638395.1 uncultured Caldilineaceae bacterium | reverse complement strand
GCACCCCCTCCGGCGCGGCGGTGAACTCCACCACATCACACACCCCGGTCAGCCCCAACCCCGGCGATGAGACCGGCACCGACCGGGCCACAATCACCCCCTGCCGCTTTTCGGTGAAGAAGGGATCATCGGCCCGGCGATGCAGAATCCGCCCCTCGGCCGTGAGCGCGTTTTCCTGCCACTGCTGCTCTACGTGGATCAGCGCCCACTGCCGCCGGCAAAAGATGAAGTGCTGGATACCGGATAACAGCAACCATTCAGCGGGGGGGTAGTCGGTCATTCGCCCTCCACGATGTCACAATTCAGGCCGTCCAGTTCGTCCAGCGAAATGTCGTAATCTTCAATGGATTTAGGTTCGTCCGCAGTTTTTTCCACTTTCAACAGCCGGTGGACTTTGGCGGATGAGTATTGCCCGTTGGGGCTGTTATGCTCCCACCAGAAAAGTTTGTACACCTCCATACTCCCTTCCGGGCGGGCGGAGGAGGCATCGTTACGGAAGAGGGTCTGCAAGGCTTCTTTGATGGCCTGGGCGTCCTCATCGGAGAAGCCGGTTTTGGTGGCCAGTTGGGGGTTCATGCTGCCGTAGAAGACGTAAACGCCGTGGTCAACGCGATGCTTCATGCCCATCGTGTCGGAGGATTTTTTCTTGCCATCGCCCTCGCCGCTGACGCTTTTGGTAATCTGGATGCTAGAGGAGCGATCCAAGACCGGCACTACCGAAAACGCAGGATGCACCGAGACCGGGCCGCGAACGCCAACGGAAACCCCGGCCGCGCCGCTGCTCCCGCTGTAGGCAAAAACCTGCCCAAAAGCGCGGACATCCAGCCATTTTTCGCAGGCTGCGTTGTAGGCTTTGTCGCTATCCTTCCAAACATCCTTACTGAGTTCGCCCTCGGCCCGTTTTCTGAGGCTGGGGTAATCATCTACTTTGTTGTCATCCGATTGAACAAAGATGGTATGGCCTTCTTGCATCAGGCGGTTGCGGATTTTGCGTTTGATGGCCACATCGGAAATTTCACCGTAGCCGTTGTAATCAACGCGGGGGCGGTTGCCGTTGAGCGGGTCGCCGTTGGGGTTGGCATGTTTAACCCCGATAATCACTGCAAAGTCAATTTTGTTGGTAAGCGTTGTCATTTTTGGGTCTCCTTGAAATTAATTTATTCGTTATTCTTATAGTCGCGTGTCGTTTTGTCCCTGCTCCTTATCAATTACCGGGCACCGCTCGGCGATAAACTCGCCGAGCTATTAAACGACACCCCATAAATGGGGTTTCATTCAAAAACCGGATTTTATCCGGTGCCGTTTCGTAGCCCGGATCATTTATGTCCGGGCGAAGTTGGCTAAACGGCGCGTTCGTTTTTCAAAGCGATATGTGGTTGGGTTATTCATCACTATCTTCTTGGGTCTCAACGTGCCGTTGGCTATCCCCGGAACGCAGGAAGTCGCGTTGGCTATGATAGCCCAATAAAAATTCCCCGCTTAGCGGTTTGTCATTGGTAAAGTCATCAGGATCGAACAGAGCCATCACCTCATCAATCATCCATTGCCGTTTTTTCGACTTGCCGCCTAGCCTTGCCTTGTAGGGGGTCAGCGCCAGCTCGATGGTTCGCCAGGTGCTAAAAGGCCGTTCGGCAAAACGCTGCATCAACCGGGCGGCGTTTGTTTGGCGGCTTTCGTTGGCCTCATTCAAGGCCCATTCTTCCAGACTGTCGGCCAGGGCCAGCAATCTGCCATAAAGATAATCTCGTGTGGTTCTGGTTGGTTCAAGCGCCATACTATAAGTCTCCTTTTCGTTATGTTTTTTATAGAGCGCACAAGCGATGCTTAACGTTTTGTTCCACTCGCTTTCATACTTATCTTGGGAGTCTCTAATGCCAACCCGGTTCGAGGCTCGTCTCACCGTTGATGCGACAAGATCACGCGGAATGGGTTGGCCGTCTACAATACAGGGCAACATTCTTTCCACCGTAGATTTCCGAAGTTTATCGGTAACGCGCCTGCCGTAGGCAGCTTCGGCAATATCTCTGGGGGCCGGTGCGCCGACAAACGGAGGATAAATCAACTTCATCTTCCCGGTTTTCTGATCTGGAATCTCTTTGGCACGATAACGGTGAAGCCAGGTGCAGGTTTCGTGCCAATGCTCCAGACGTTCCAGAAAATCAGATCCGTTCAATAGGCGGTAGTAGGTGATTGCCAATCGACCAGGCGTCGCCGAGTCCAAGGCCATAACGACCACCTCTGCGGTCGGGTCTATTTTTTGGCTATATCCGGCAATTTTCTTTTTCAGTTTTATTGCCAAATCTTGCCGAATATCTACGGGCACTGGTTCATCACTAACCAAATCGCTGTCATCAAAAATGGATATGGGATCATCGGTAGGCTGCGGAAGCTCTGCCCCGGATGTTGCCCAGGCCACAATAGCCTGGTCATCTTTGCGGTATCCCTGCCGGCTGATAAGCCACAAAAGCGCGTAATGTGCTTTCTGCGATACTTCAAGGCTTACATTACAGGCTTGGTCATCCTTCAAAAAGCGTCCCCGAAACGTGAACCCGCTTGTGTCGTTGGCTGAAATCAGTTTTGCGCCGTCGCCTTCTCTCCGTAAGTATTTGGGATGGTTGGAGGTGAGGACAGCCGGTTTACCGGTTACATAGCAGAAAGGTTCTTTGGTCTTGTCTGTAAGATAGAAATTTCTCCAGCTATCCCACAACGTTTTATCTTTCCACACATCCGGTTCACGATCACCCGGAATTTCAACAATCCAGCGAACGAAGGCTTGTTCCTGATTATTGATAAGTGAAAAAATATCAGAAGCATTTTTTTCTCTCTCAACCTCCTTTTTATCCAAAAACGTCCCATCATCTCCAATCAGAACTATTTTCTGTTTCGCTAAATCCTGTACGACGGTTCGTTTCTCGATATATTTCAATACTGCTTCTGCTTTGGGGTGGGCAAATTCTGATTGGCACCAGCCCTTTAGGGTTTTAACGAAACTGCGGTAAGGTTCTTCAACCGCTTTGGCAAAGCCCGAAGTGACGGAGCCGCCAAAGTCCCGAAAATCCCCCGCAATATATTGCAGTTTGTCGCACAGCGGATGATTAGCCGGTTTACTTCCGGCCCGGCTGGCCGAACTTTCCGTGCTGGGGATGATGGTACTGGCGTCGTTCTTATCCGTTATCAAATTAGCTCTCAGAAAATTACCGGCGCCATCAATGACAATTTCTACCTGAGCCTGGGTGGTGATATGGCAAATGGGCAGTAAGGGCCGCTCTTTTTCATTGTTGGAATACCCCATCTCCCCTTCGCAGTTGTTGTAGGTTTCGTACAGCTTTTGCATCCAACTCATTTTTACAACGCTCCTTCCTGGTAGCCTTCAAGCAAGCCTGCTTCTTGAAGACCGATGGAATCCGGCGGCGTTGGTTTCATTTCCCGCACAAATTTGACCAGGTTGGGGTCACATTCCTCGGGGCGAATGAACTCCACCACGCCATTCACCATTTTGGGATGCCAGAAGCGGGCGTGGAGTTCATCCTTGCCCAGTTCATCCGGGTAGCTGAAACCGTGGAACATCATGCCAAAAGCAAGTTCACCCGGATAATCATCATAAAAGCCATCCCCCTCGCCAAACTCGCACGGCTCCACATACGCCTGACACTCTCTGGTTCCCAGAAAAACGTCCCGCCTGCCGCCCCGCTCGATCATCCGTTTGGCGACAAAATAATGTTTGTTTTCGTTCCTATCTTGGGCCATATCTTCACGGTGATAATTCCACTCAAACCTAGCCCGCACCTGATACTCAACATCGGCCAGATAGGTGTAAATGGACAGATCGTGTCCTTTGCCGCCATATTTCACCGGCTTGGCGCTGCGAGTCTGGGTTCTGATCGGTTTCATCACCCTGACCTTGTCGATAAACCAGACAATGGTCGGCTTCCAGTAGACCGAACTCAAGACCCCTTTCAGGGCTTCGTAAGTGGGTATCTGGTAGGAATATTTCTCGCCGCCAATCCGGGTGAGCGGATCGGTGAACAGGGCATATCTGCCAGAGACTTTGAACGTAACAATGTTTTGCTTTTTCATAGGCTTCTCCTTTAACGATAGCTCTGCATTAAACCGTGATTGAGGAACAACCGCCCCCGCAGGCCGATAAATCAGCCTGCTATCTTAGGTGAAAGCCTTCTCAAGAAGGCTCAACAGGCATTTTTTCAGGCTGTTTTAACAGGCTTCCACCTACTGTAGCCCGGCGATTTATCGCGGGGCGGTCTCCACGATTTAATGTTGTTCTACCCTTTAACAGAATAGAGCATCCATTTGATTGATAATGTCGTCACTCCAGCCGAATTCTTCGCTGTAATACTGCTCATCCAGGTAATAAATCCCCGCCCCTGCCTGAACTTCCCTGACGGCTTCCAACTCCGCCAGTTTCTTGAATTCGTGCGGAAACAGATTGACTGAATACCGCTGCGCTTTTTTGATGAGTTTGTACTGCTTTGCCAATTCAGCGGCGCTGCAAAGTTGGTTTATAATCTCCTGCCCCTCCGCTCCATAGGGCACAATGACGCCCTTTGTCGGTGAGTCAATCGCCTCAAATATTTTTGAGGCAGTTTGGAAGGATTGTTTAAAGACAAAACTTGGCCTTGCCCCCATGACACTTGTATCTCGCTTCGCCCCTGTTGTATTTCTTGAAAGAAGGTTAAACAAATTGTCTTCTCGCTCTACCAATGACTCCGATCCGATGTTGTACGCCATCTCTGCCTGGCGTCGGTAGAAATAATATTCGTAGTATTGCCTCATCGCCTCCAGGCCCAGCCTGTCATCGCCAAATCTTTCGGGATTATTGTCAAACTCGCTCAAAATGCGATCCGTTACTTTAACCCCTTCTTTAATATCGATGAGTCTGTCAATATTTTCGTCCGCCCGATTGACAATGAACACATTCCCCAACGCCTTCTTGCCGTTCTCATCTTCTTGCTTGCCGCTCCGATTACATCGCCCCGCCGCCTGGGTGATTGAATCCAGCCCGGCCAGGTAGCGGATCACCGAGCCGAAATCAATATCCACCCCGGCCTCAATCAATTGGGTGCTGACGCAGATCACCGGCTCCTGGTTATCAAGTTTGGCTCTGATCTCAGCCAATTTTTCCAGGCGATGCGCCGGACACATCTTTGTACTGAGGTGATAGACCATCTCCGCCGGGTTGTTGGCGGCAACTGTTTGGTAAAGCGACCTGGCAGACCGTTTGGTATTGACCACAATCAAGACGCTTCCTTTAGCGGCTAATTCCTGTGCCGCCAGTTCCGCTACTTCTTCATCGCTCCAACCGCCGATCTTTTGCTGGTCAAACAGTTCAACGCGCTTGAGTTGCTCATAAAGTTCTTTCTCATTTTTAATTATCTTGCCGTCAATGTTCAGCGCGTGTTGCGACGGCTCTACGTTATCAAGCAGGGGTTGGGTGGCCGTACAAAGCACCACACTTGAGCCGCAGCCGTGTACCAGAAATTCCAGCGCGGCATTAAACATTTGCACCGTGCGCACCGGAATGGTTTGTACCTCATCAAAAATGATAACCGAATTTGCCAATTGATGCATCCTTCTGACACTTTTTGTGCCGGAGCCGAACAACGCTTCCAGAAATTGAACCTGGGTCGTGAAAACAACCGGCGCGTCCCAATTGTCCGACAACAGATTTCGCCGTTTGGCCGCCATCCAGTTTTCTTCTTCATCCTCATCATCGGGAATGATGTTGGAGTGATGTTCCAGAACCACCTTGTTGAGATACCGTCCATCTTTATCTTTTTCTTCCAAAATTTTTCTGACCTCATCGGCGTTCTGGTCAATAATGGAGGTGTACGGGATGATGTAGAAGATACGATCCAGATTGTGGTGTTGGGCGTGGTTAAGCCCAAAACGAAGGCTGGCCAGCGTTTTGCCGCCGCCGGTGGGGACGGTTAGCTGGTAAACGCCCTTTCGCTGTGCGGCAAATTCCAGACATGCTTGTGACACCTGGCTGCGCAGGTCATCGACGTCGTTCCTGTCCGGCTTGTTTTCAAACGCGCTGATTTTCCGATCCAGTCGTTCAATCAATGTGTCCCAGGGCGTATAATTGCCATAATTCCTGATGCGCTCATTGGCGGGAAACTCAAAATCGGCGGTATCAAGCCGGTCAGCGTCAATGAGGCAACTGAGCAGATAACGAACCAGCAACCCCCGTTTGAAATTTATCGTGTTATGCGAGTCCGATTCCAATTTCAAGCTATTCAGTTTTTCAAAAAACTGCGCTCCGATGTCACCCGACAACAATTCTTCGAGTTTGTTAGCAATTTTTGTCAGATTTGACCATGCTTCTTTAGCGTGAGAACTTTCTTCCGGTTTTTCAATGCGCCGCTGAAAGTTGTTCTCCCCATCCGGCTTCAACGAGTCAATCAGGCCGGAGTGATGGGAAGCAATACATAAAGCCATTGCCAGTGCTGTTGCTGTGGCCTTATCCCCACGCTCGCTCAACTTCTGGTATATGATTTGAGCGCCGGCGGTGGAATGGTCAACCTTTCCCTTTTTGGCCTCGACATCAACCCAATCCGGCGAATCTTCCGCGATCAACCCCGTTCCTGAGCCTATATATTTTTGAAACTCATCGCTTGCTTTGCCCACATCGTGCAACAACCCAAGAATTTCGCCTATCTCCTGCAAACCTACCTTAGCCGCAAACTCTCCGGCATAATTTGAAACCGCAGAAAGATGCGCCTCAACTGTTTGAATTTCTTTGTCTCTGTCACGCACATGCGCGACGAATTGCTTTCCCATCGCCATCCCCCCATACAACGCCGCCAACCGGCGGGCCTCTCGTTCCAGCGCCCGGCGCAGGCTGGGCGGGGCTAACACCTCGCAATCCGCGCCCCAGCCCCGAATCCAGGGGAGCATCTCCCGCCATTCGGCAATGGGCGCTTGCCAGATCGCGTAGCTGTGGTCATCCGGGCCGTCGATCTCCTGGTCAGGATGCCAGACACTCTCCCGTAAACGCCGCACCGCTCGCCGCCCGGTAAAGCGCAGCCTGACCCACGCCGGCGCTGTATCGCTACGCCAGATACCCCAGGCATTTTTCAACAACTGCATTTCCGTCTCCGGCGAACACTCTTTGAAGGGGGCCGATGTTTCGACAACCTTCTCCATACGCTCCACACTCAAGGCTATGATCGAATCGCTAGTCCTGCTATGACCGATCACATACACACTGTCACTCCAGGGGGAGGGTTCGATCAGGTAAGGGCTGATCTCGTGCCAAATCGACTCCTGACGCCAGAGCGCCTGATATTTGATACGCAGCGCCCGTTTCTCGCTCCAGGCGGTCATCAATTGCCGCAGCAAAACTTCGCGCCGGGCTTCGTCGGGGTGTTCCAGCGCCTCTTTGGCCGCCTCAACCAACTTCTCGGTCATCGGCTTATACAAAGCCGGGGCCAGCTTTTCCAGCGCCTCGGTAACAAACCGTTTAGCTATCGGTGTATTCCGCCCAAAACGGCGCGTGGCCAGATATAAGACCAACGCCTCGCTCGATGTCACCGGGATGTGGGAAACGATCTGGTCGGTGTCGATGCACCAGCGGCCATGCTCCGTTTCCTTAAAGGGATATTTCGCCTCCAGCTTTTGTCGCCGTTTGAAAATAGCGTCACGGCCAACGCCAAAATGATCGGCCAACGCCTGGTCTGAATAACCCCGTCCCTGTCGGGTATACATATGAACTAAATCATCATCGCTAATCTTGCGAGCCATGTTGTTGCCTCCTTATCAGTTTACCTGGCAACATCTTATCACACCTTGTTGCCGAATACCGTGATTTTTCAAAAAACTCGTTGAAATTCATTTTCGGTTTCTAAAAATACTCAGGAACCCTTTGTCATCCTCGCAAACAACCTTATCCTCTTTCGTTACCCTACACTGAACATAAGTTCGGCGAACACTCACTGAGATCAGCATCC
>CAZWZZ010000251.1:3961-7982 GCA_964638395.1 uncultured Caldilineaceae bacterium | reverse complement strand
CCACGAAGGGCACGAAGTGACACGAAGAAAAAATTCAAAAATTTACTGTTTCTTCGTGTTTCTTCGTGGATAATCTAACCTTGCTTGGCTCTGGCTTGTCCAGGTTAGGAGTTACGCAGTTCACCCACGAAACCCCCTCCCAGCTTCCCCCCGAATCGGGGGGATTGAGGGGGGTAAAATACGGCAACTGCGTAACTCCTATTCTAAACCAAACTAATTATGGGAGGCTATACTATGGCACAACAAAAATCACTTCGTCGCCAAAATGGCATCATCGCCGGGGTGTGTGGCGGGCTGGGGGCCTTCTTCGGCCTAAGCCCCTGGATATTTCGGATTCTGTTTATCATTCTGCTGGCCCCCGGCGGCTTGCCCGGCCTGCTGCCCTACATCGTTCTGTGGCTCATCATCCCCCGAAAGTAGAGAGGAAACTCGATGACCAAACAAATTATCCACGGGGCCTGCCCCCACGATTGCCCGGACACCTGCGGCATTATCACCGAGGTCGAAAATGGCCGGGCGGTTGATTTTTACGCCGACCCGAACCATCCGGTGACACAGGGCTGGCTGTGCGCCAAAGTGCGGCCCTATCTCGACCACGTCTACCACCCCGACCGGCTGCAACACCCCCTGCGGCGCGTCGGGCCGAAGGGGAGCGGCCACTGGGAGCGCATCACCTGGGAGAGCGCCCTGGCCGAGATTGGCGAGCGATGGCAGGCCATCAGCGCCGAGTTTGGGCCGCAGGCTATTCTGCCCTACAGCTACAGCGGCACGCTCGGCCTGGTGCAGATGGTCGTGGCCAGCTATCGTTTCTGGCAGCGGTTGGGAGCCAGCCACCTGGAGCGGACCATCTGCGGCGCGGCGGCGGAGTATGCCGTCGAGCGCACCCTCGGCATCCGCCACAGCCAGCCCTACGCCGATGTGGCCCACAGCCGATTGATTATCATCTGGGGCCACAACCCGGCCACCACCGCCCCCCACTTTATGCCCCCTCTCAAAAAGGCACAGCGAAACGGCACGCAGGTCATCGTCATCGACCCCCGCCGGACGCGCACGGCTCGGGGGGCGGATTGGCACATTGCGCCGCTGCCGGGTACGGATGGGGCGTTGGCCCTGGGCATGGCCCACGTCATCGTCGAGGCGGGGCTGCATGATGAAGCCTGGTTGGAAAATCAGACCGTTGGCTGGCCCCAACTGCGGGAACGGCTGACCGCCTGGCCCCCGGAGCGGGCCGCCGCCGTGACCGGCCTGCCCGTGGAGAGGATCAACGACCTGGCCCATCTGTACGCCACCAGCCGCCCGGCCCTCATCAAAATCGCCGACGGCTTGCAGCGTAACCTCAACGGCGGCCAGAATGTGCGGGCCATCTGCGCCCTGCCCGCGCTGACCGGCCAGTATGGCTTGCGGGGCGGCGGGCTGGCCTACAGCGCCAGCGGGGTGGTCAAATGGGATGGTCAGGCTGTGACCCATTGGCAGGATGTGCCGCAGCAGCCAATCCGCAGCGTCAATATGAACCGCCTGGGCGCGGCCCTGACCGGCGAAGTCAACGATCCGCCGATTAAATCGCTCTACGTGTTCGCGGCCAACCCGGCGGCGGTCTCTCCCAACGCGGGCAAAATCGTCGAGGGGCTGCGCCGGGAGGACCTGTTCACCGTGGTTCACGAACTGTTTATGACCGACACCGCCGATTATGCCGACCTCGTGCTACCGGCCACCTCCCAACTGGAGCAGACCGACCTGCACAAGGCTTATGGCCACACCTACCTGACCTACAATCACCAAGCCATTCCGCCGCTGGGGGAAAGTAAGAGCAATTGGGAAGTGATGAGCCTGCTGGCCGGGGCGATGGGTTTCGAGGAGCCGTGGCTGCACCAGACGGCGGATGAGATCATCGACGAGGTGTTGACGGCCACCGCCGAGCGGAGTTCGGCTCTACGCGGCATCACCCTGGATCGTCTGAAGGCCGAAAACACGATTCCCCTCAATCTGGAAACGGCCACGCCTTTCACCGATCTAAAATTTCCGACGCCCAGCGGCAAGGTGGAACTGTATTCGGCGGCGATGGACAGAGCCGGGTTGGACCCGCTGCCCGATTTCGTGGAGGGCCGCCAGGATCACGCCCCGCTACCGGAGCGGGAGCCGGACACCGGCCCCCTCGATTTAATCACCGGCGCGGCTCACCATTTTGTGACCAGCAGTATGGCCAATCAAGAGGAACTCCTCCAACGGGAGGGGACGCCCTTCGTCGAAATCCATCCGGTCGATGCCGCCGCCCGCCACATCAACGAAGGCGACGTGGTCATCATCGAGAATGGCCGGGGCTGGTGTCGCCTGCGGGCGGTCATCACCGAGGCGGTGCGGCCCGGCGTGTTAGCCTCGCCGAAAGGCTTCTGGGCGCGGCGCGACCCCTTCCGGCATGGGGACGGCGGGCGCAACGTCAACTGGACCGTGTCCGATGCCCTGGCCGATATGGCCGGGCAGAGTACGTTCCACAGCAACCGGGTCTGGCTCCGCAAGGCTGAGGCGTAACGGGAAGACAATGCTGAGGAGCCACTGAAATGTAAAACCCGATTTTTACGCAAAAACAAAAGGTTTCCATTAATGGTCATCGACAGATTTTCTGCTATCATACCCCCCACAACTATATAAACCACTCAGCGAAAGCGAAAGGAGATCAATGATGATCATCGGCGTGCCCAAAGAAATCAAGGATAGTGAGTATCGGGTGTCCATCACCCCGGCCGGAGTCTACCAACTGGCGGCCCACGGCCATACGGTGTTGATCGAAAGCGGGGCCGGAGAGGGGAGCTATTTCCCCGATGAGGATTATGAGGAGGCCGGGGCGGTGCTGGTCAATACGGCCCAATCGGTCTGGAGCGAGGCGGAGATGGTGGTCAAGGTCAAAGAGCCGCAGCCCACCGAGACCCAATATTTACGCCCTGACTTGACGCTGTTCACCTACCTCCATTTGGCGGCAGAGGAACGTTTGACCAGCGTGTTGCTGGAAACCGGCGTAACCGGCATTGCCTACGAAACGGTGGAGCTGCCCAACGGCCAACTGCCCCTGCTGACGCCGATGAGTGAGGTAGCCGGGCGCATGGCCGTCCAGGTCGGGGCGCATTATCTGGAACGGCACGAGGGGGGGCGGGGCAAGCTGCTGGGCGGCATCCCCGGCGTGCGGCCGGCCAACGTGGTCATCATCGGCGGGGGCGTCGTCGGCACCCACGCCGCGCAGATGGCCCTGGGCATGGGGGCGCACGTCACCCTGCTCGACATCAATCTGGACCGGCTGCGGACCCTCAGCCAGATTTTGCACGGCAATTTTACGACCTGGTACGCCAACCCCTTCCACGTCGGGCGGGCCGTGCGTCGGGCCGACCTGGTCATCGGCGCGGTGCTGGTCAAGGGGGCCAAAGCGCCCCACCTGGTCACCCGCGATATGGTCGAGCAAATGAAGGAGGGGGCGGTCATCGTCGATGTGGCCGTCGATCAGGGCGGCTGCGTCGAAACCAGCCACCCGACCACCCACTCCCACCCCACTTTCTATGTGGGCCGCGTTCTGCATTACTGCGTGGCCAATATGCCGGGGGCCGTGCCCCGCACCAGCACCTACGGCCTGTCCCACGCCACCCTGCCCTACATCTTGAAACTGGCCGATCAGGGCCTGGCCGAGGCCGTCGGCGGGGATGAAGTGCTGGCCAAAGGGGTCAACACCCATCAAGGCCAGATCACCTATCGGGCCGTGGCCGAAACCTTCAAGTTACCCTACACGCCATTAGCTATTTAGCCCAAAGTTGCTATAATATAGCCTAACAGGAACCGATTATGCGTAATTCATTACCCAGCATCCTGAGTAGGTTGAGCGTAGCGAAAACCGTATCGAAGGGTGCGGCGAACGGAGCAAGAGGTGGCAAACCCGCACCCTTCGATACACGCTCCACTACGTTTCGCGTTACTCAGGATGCTACCTCGCCAATTACGCATAATGGGTTAACAGGATTAAAAGCGTGAAGCGTCGGCGTAA
>CAZWZZ010000251.1:0-3861 GCA_964638395.1 uncultured Caldilineaceae bacterium | reverse complement strand
TCGCCAATTACGCATAATGGGTTAACAGGATTAAAAGCGTGAAGCGTCGGCGTAACCCATCGCTACGTTTCACGCTTTACGTTTTTGGCCAATGGAGTTCGTAGAGTTGAGAGTTAGGTGAGTTTATAGAGTTGGTCTATAAACTCTACAAACTCCATAAACTCTACAAACTCTACAAACTCTAAAAGAGGTACCCTTATGCGCTCATTTATTTCCAACCGTGTTCAACAAATCCCCCCCTCCGGCATCCGCCGCTTTTTCGACATCGCTGCCACGATGGAGGATGTCGTCTCGCTGGGCATCGGCGAGCCGGATTTTGTCACCCCGGAGCCGATTCTGGAAGCCGGGGTGGCCTCGCTCCGGGCCGGACACACCGGCTACACCTCCAACAACGGCACCATCGAACTGCGGACGGCGGTCTCCAAACATCTGAACCGGCTGTACGACGTCGAGTATGACCCGGCTCTGGAGGTTCTGATCACCGTCGGCGTCTCCGAGGCCCAATACCTGGCCTTGACGGCCATCCTCAACCCCGGCGACGAAGTCATCGTGCCCCAACCCTGCTTTGTCTCCTACGCCGCCGAGGTCAGCCTGGCCGGGGGGACGCCCGTGCCCATCGCCACACGGGTGGAGAATAACTTCCAGGTGACCGCCGCCGAGGTGGAAGCGGCCATCACCCGCCACACCAAAGCTCTGCTCATCGGCTATCCCAACAACCCGACCGGGGCCGTGCTGGAGCGGGAAACGCTCGAAGCCATCGCCAAAGTGGCCAAAAAGCATGATATTTTGGTCGTCTCCGACGAGATTTATGATCGCCTGGTGTACGACATCGACCACGTCTGCTTCGCCTCCCTGCCGGGGATGTGGGAGCGGACGATTCTGCTGGGCGGCTTCTCCAAAGCCTACGCGATGACCGGCTGGCGGCTGGGCTACGCCGCCGCTCCGCCCGAAATTCTGGGAGCGATGAAGAAAATTCACCAATACACAGTCATGTCGGCCCCGACGACGGCCCAGGATGCCGCGCTGGTGGCCCTGGCCGAGGGGGATGAGGCGGTCGAGGAGATGCGCCAGCGGTATGACCGGCGGCGGCGCTTGATTGTCGATGGCTTCAACGCTATGGGCCTCAAATGTTTCGAGCCACGGGGGGCTTTCTACGCCTTCCCCTCCGTGCGCGGCTCCGGCATGGATGATGCCGAGTTTGCCGAGCGGCTCCTGGATGAGGAGCGGGTGGCCGTCATCCCCGGTCGGGCCTTTGGCCTGGGCGGGGCGGGTTATGTGCGCTGCTCCTACGCCACGGCCTATGAGAAGATCGAGATCGCGCTGGAGCGGATGGCCAATTTCGTGCGGCGGCACGGGTAGGAAGCGTGAGGGTAAAGCATTAATGACGGTTGAGCAGATGTGGGGTAGCGACCACATCCCAATGCGGGAGCGGGCATAAGGATGCCCTCACCACGTGTGAAATGTTGAAAGCGCCCTTATCTTGAGGGCGTTTTTCGTTTGCAAATTTCTGAACTTCGACAAAGGAGGGATTAGATGCGTTACGATACTTGGAGTCCCTACGATCCTAACGAACACAATACCCCTGAAGATGTACTTCGACGGCAGAAACGTCTGAAACGGGACCAACACACCGTCCGAGCCATGCTACCTGGCCTACGGCAAGAGATTGAAAAATCCTACCGAGACAGGAATAAGGTGTCTGAGGCTTTGGCTCCTTATTATGAGGCGGGGCGGGATGTCCCCTTGACCCCGGCTGATATGCCCGAGGTAGAAGCGATGGGGCGATTAATCCTAAAAATGGGCGGTCTGGGCCAAAATAATATCCAGGAAGTTCTTCTGCGGTTGGTAGGGGCGACGGCTACCCCAGAGTCAGTGCCCTTTCTACTCGAAATGTTTCGCTACACCCGGCGTGGTGACCACTTTGGGCCAGAGCGACGGCAATTAGCTTTATGGGGGTTGGCCCGTATAGCGATTTTTCATCAAATCCCAGACGCTTACGACGCCCTCCGAAAAGGATTAGATGACCGGCACGCCGATGTACGTTTCACAACGATTGACTTGATAATTGAGGCTTATATAAAAGCCGACCACCCCGTTCCACAAGAAGTGGTCAAAAAAATACAGGAGATGATCCGCTCTGATGCCGATGATGATGTTCGACATCGGGCGTATGCTGTTTTGCAGGAGCCGTGGACAAAATTATACTCACCAAAATCTGCCCTTTTTCACGATGACAGCAACCCATCAAGATGATCGGGGCATTCGAACCGGTGTTCAATCGTGAGGGGGTGATCCGATCCCGCGATGGTCAGAGGGTGGGGCGGTGGGGGTGTCTTGGTGATGTGGGGGATGGTGGTTGGGGGGATTGTTTTTGCTGGGCGGTTCTTTTCTACAAAACTTCTGATTGACTAAACCAACCCACTAAAATTTTCAAAGTGTTCATTCACATTCATCAAGGCTGGTTTGTAGTTCGGATTTTCTTTGTTCCAAAGAAGTCACTTGGGCTTTTAACTTTTTTAAATCTCTTTTGGTCTGAGCTAACTCTTTCTTGAGCTGTTTTTTCTTAAGATAGTTGTGCCCATATTTTTCATTTACAAGCGATTCCACTTCGCTTCGAATCAATCTCAAGTATGGGTTTCCGAAGACATTATTCTGGCGGTACTGCAACTTACCAGCCTTAATGGCCTCAATAATTTCTTCTTGGGTCAAGCCAAACTCTTTTCGAGCAGACTTATCGCTAAGCGTACCCTCTTTCTTTGTCCAAACGGAATCTGATTTTTCAAAAGTCATCTGCTCTATCTCCTGCTGCTTTACTCTCCATCGAAAAGGCTTTTGAAACGTTCGTCAATTGGTTTGTTAGCCATTTATTTGTATTTTTCAAGCGCCTCTGCATGATCACGCTCTATTCGTTCTATCACATCATTTGAGGTCGATAGCAATTCAACCTGAAACTCATTAGGTCTGTTATAACCATTTTCTCCTTCAAAAGTGATGATTGCATATGAACCATCATCATCTATATCAAGCAATATCGATTTTTTATCTTCATGACGGGCTGAAGGGAATATATCTTTTCCATAAATCGAGTCGCTCTTTTTTAACCATCCCTTAATCAATGCAGTCCACTTGTCAGCATATTCAAGAGGTATCATTGTCCATGGCCATTTAAATGTGATTACCACATTATTATCATGCATTCTTTAAATCCCTTAAAACCGCCCAACGTTTATTGGGCGACATTTACAGTTACTCTTTCTTTATCAATACAGGTGTCAAATGCTCAGGAATATTTTGAAGCTGAATCTGTACACAGCCTAACTTATACGCTTCCTCAATCGTGCGTCCGGCTCCCAGCGCTTGATAAAAACCTGTTGAAAAGGCTATTGCAGCCTTATCACCAATTGCTTGATTCATTCCAACCACGTATTCAATCTGTTTGGCAATGGCATTCGCTTGAATATCTGAATGACAAGCATTTAATACCACACATTTTACTTGATTGGCAAACTGTTCAAACAAAGCTACCAGCGCGTTAGGATGAACAAGGTGAGTTTCCCCTACCTGTGTTTCAAAACATAATGCACCAGTAGGTACGCCATGTCCAGAAAAATGGACAATTTGTGGTTGCGTATCTAGCAACGCTTGACTTATATCTGAGGGTCGGACAGATAACTGAGGAAGTTCCAATTTAAAGTTATCACGTAGTTTGGCTAGCTTTATTATTGCTAAGAAATTTACAGATTAATAGCCTCTCCTGCTCTAGGGCGTGAACGTCGCCTCTTGAAATTTTTGGCGGTTTTCCATCGTACTCTCCTTTCGCAAGGTATATGCGAATTGAAATAAATAAGAGCCACTTGCCAA
>CAZWZZ010000250.1:0-8004 GCA_964638395.1 uncultured Caldilineaceae bacterium | reverse complement strand
TGGCCCAGAGCCATTGATGACCATAAGGCAATCCATCACGATCAGGCTCCCACTGGTTGGGGGAAGGAGAGACCAACTTTATATCGGCGGAGTCTGCTGCTTCCTCGATCTGTTTCCATAAAATTGCTCCCTGGGCTGGGGAAACATCGCCTTGCCACGGAAGATTAGGTTCGCTAAACCCCATTAGCCAACCAGAAGCCTTAGCATACTCGATAGCTTCGGGAAGGTGCTGCATACTGTCGGCATTGTATATTCTGGGAACGAACCTCTCCGCATCGTCAGGGCCACACGTTGGATCCGCAAAATAGGTCCAGTTCAGATACCAATGAGCATTTAGGGCAGCCAAATCTTCACAGGCAGGCGTATAAGAAACAATCCCTACGCCTTTCTTTGTAGTAGGTTTAATGCCATCTTTTCTAACAGCCGGTAGGTACACTTTTGTGACACGCGGTGAAGAAGTGTCCTGTGTTAGGGTCACAATCCCATTTGCGGTATCCGAAACGTTTGACCCCGTTTCCGAATAACCTATCACAGTCACTATATTCGTAAGTGGTCCGGGTAGATCGCTTGGCTTAATTGTATAGCTGGCTGTTTTTATAAGGTGTTCACCCGATCTAAGGGACACCTGACCCGGTAGTACAATGCCTAATTTATTGTCATTCGCCCTAATATCTATCAGATCAATATTACCGGTGTTGGTTATTCGATAAGTATAGACGATTGTTTGGCCTACCCCGGCTGTATTGGTACTGGCGGTACTATCAACTGCAATAGCTGAATAAATCAAATTGATGGAGGTGGTTTTCGTGACATTAATGTCGAGGGTGGTTCCTATAGCGCCGGAAATATATACGCTATTCGTTAAAGGGCTGGGAATATCGTCTGAAGAAACCGTATAGGTTGATGTCCCTATTGCTTTTTCACCTGGATGTAAGGTTGTTTTGTCCAGAGTAATTATTCCTCGTTTTTCATCGTTGGCCCTGATATCATTCAGGTGTATATTACCACTGTTTGTAATCCAGTAGGTATATGTAATCGTTTGGCCCACTTCAGCATTACTAACATCCGCTATTGCAGTGGCGGTGATGGATGGATTTGCTAAAGCCCACAATTCCGTTCCGTAAGTGCCATTGTTAGCACTGAAGAATAAAATATCGTCTATCGCTGTAAGGTTATTAGGATTTGAACTAAACTCGCCAGGCCGAATATCCTCGACTTGAAAAGTACCCTCCTCAGTTCCATCGCTTCTCCATAGTTCTGTACCCGTTATGCCGTTATCGGCACTGAAAAATAAAAGCTCATTGACTTTGGTTAAATTAACCGGTGTAGAGTTACCTGAGGGGTGAATGTCATTAATAAGAACTGTTCCTATTTCACTCCCATCGCTCTGCCACAGCTCCCGGCCATTGAGACCGTCATCAGCTCGAAAGAAAAGGGTGCCATTTACATTGGTCAAATCAGCCGGGCCTGAGCTTGAGCTATTTTCGCGGATATCTTTGACCAAAACTGTCCCATCCTCAGTACCATCACTTTTCCACAATTCAAACCCATAAACGCCATCATTGGCCGTGAAGAAGAGATGATTATCGACTTTGGTTAGATGGGTCGGGATCGAACTGGGAGCATTGCTAAAAATATCCTTGACCAGAACCGTCCCCGCCTCACTCCCATCACTTTTCCATAGCTCGATCCCATTCAGCCCATCATCCGCTCTGAAGAATAGGGTGTCATCCATTTCGACCAACTCGGTAGGATTTGAACTCCCTGACGTATTGATGTCCTTGACAAGTTGCGTCCCGGCCTCCGTGCCGTCACTCTTCCACAACTCGACCCCGTTCATCCCGTCATCAACGGTAAAAAATAGCGTGTCTTCGACAGCCGTCAGGTGGGTCGGATTGGCATCGGCACTGCCGGGTCTGATGTCTTTAACAAGCTGCGTCCCCGACTCTGTGCCGTCACTTTTCCACAACTCGACGCCCGATACGTCATCAGTGGCCGTAAAGAACAGGGTGTCATTGACGGCTGTTAAATTGTCGGGATATGAGTCTGCACCGATGCCCTGGGCATTAATATCTTTGACCAAAACCGTGCCGGACTCTGTGCCATCACTCCTCCACAGTTCTATACCGTCGAAAGCAGTGGTGGCTACAAAAAAGAGGGTGTCGTCAACAACAGTTAAATGGGCCGGATTTGAGCTACCGGCCCCGACATAAATGTCTCTGACGCGAGTCGTGCCCATCTCTGTCCCATTACTTTTCCATAATTCAGTACCACCATCACCGGTTGTCGCCGCGAAAAATAGGGTATCTTGAAATGTAACAAAATGGGCCGGGTTTGAACTGGCTGCATCAAATTGTAAATCTGCAACGAGGAAAACCAAATCATCAGCTTGGGCGGTGTCTAAAAAAAGCATAGTACCTGTCAAGAAAATGACCAAAAACAGGGTTTTTATAAAAGGGAGGGACTCGTTTCGCATTGATGGACTCCTAATTCAAGTAGTAGTTATGTGATGTCTGGTTGTTTCTGTCGTGTCGCCGTCGAAAGGTATTGAACGATGTACCCGTTTTTGTTTGTGAGAAAGAAAATTTATTTTAGGTTACGCTCAACCTGGCTTCGATTTTTTGAAATAAAAATACCCACCCCATTGCTTTATTGGAACGTAGCAATGTGACGGGTAGATATTTAAAGAGGTATCAACAAATAAACTGTGAACGGAACTGTTGAGCATTTCACTAGATGTGCAAGAATGGTCTCTTAAGGTGCAATATCATCAAAACTTACTGCTAATTATCCTTAAATTACTTTCTAAATTCAACAAGCAAAAAGTCCCAATCCCGATTACAAACCTATAACGAAACTATGTTACAAAGGGTGTACATTCAATACGTGGTATAAATTATCCCCAGAGGCGTTTTAGTCCCACTATTTGTATCTATCAATGTACACTTACCATAATTCACCCCTGTTCCATCCGTTGAAACCCGATTAGCGAACCAGGCATAACGCCCAATCCACGGAGTCGAGTCAAACCAGGGCGTAATAGACTGCATCGTGGCCTGAATCTCCGCTGGAGAGCCGTTGACGCAGCGTCCACCATACTCGAGCAACCAAAAAGGAACATCATCATAACCACGCGATAGAGCCTCATTTCGGCGGGCCATCAGGAAAGCCTGAATTTCGCCGGCGGTCCCTTTATAGATATTCCAACCCAGCGCATCAAAACGAGGATTCCGGCCATATCTCGCTTGATACTCATTAACCATGGCCCACGTCCATTGGTGACCATACGGCTGCCCATTTTGACCCGGTTCCCATTGGTTGGGAGAGGGCGAAACCAATTTGATACCGGCTGCATCCGCCGCAATTTCAATTTGTCGCCAATAGACAGCCCCCTCCGCCGGCGACATGTTGCCTTGCCAGGATAAATTAGGTTCACTAAAGCCAATCAGCCACCCGGAGGCTTTGGCGTTTTCAATAGCTTGATTAAGATTAGGCATCTGGCTGGCATTGTACAACCGAGGGACAAACAACGCCTTATCTTCTGCTGAACAGGTTCCGTCAGGCATAAAGGACCAATTAAAATACCAGGAGGCGTCTAAGCTCCTGACATCATTGCAAGCTGGGGGAGCTGTCACGCCCACCCCCTTTTTGGGATTCGGCGGGGGGGGAGTAAAGATAGCCGGTAGATAGATAGTATATGATTGAGTGCTGGTCACGGCCCAATAATTATCGGGAGTGGTATCAATTAATTTTGCTTGAGTCTCTGGGTGCCTCTGCCCCTTCGCCTGAACAGTATGCCCCAAAGAAACAAACATGAAAATCGCTATCATCGAAGAAAATAAAACAAAAGATATTTTTTTCACCGGATTATTATCTCCTTTATGAGTTACGCACTTCAGAGATTGGAGCAGTCTCGAAACCAGGCTTCATAAGCAAATTGCTCACATTTTCACCAGAATTTACGCCTAAAAGGTGAGCTAGACTGCTCCAATCTTGCTTATAGATCCAACTGCGTAACGTCTATCCTTATTGATATACGTTGGGTTGTGTCTTAGTTCTACACCCCAATTGCCAATACAGAGGAACAATTGTATAGTGCTTTGATAATTTCGTAACAGCCCCAAATCTTTCTTGGTCATGTAGCAACTGTCGGCACTTTTTAGACAATGGAACAACTATATTCTGTCGTCGTCCGAAATTCCTTGTTCAGCGTCACCGGAAAATTGGTCATCAAAGCCATTTCCTTCCTCTTTACGATCTTTGTGATCCGTTGGCTGGGCGATGAAGGGTATGGTCAATATACCCTCATCTGGTCCTACGTCGCAGTTTTTGCTATGCTTTCGGATGCCGGTTTGAGCCTCTACACAATCCGCGAGATTGCCAAAAAAGGGAGTAATAGTCAATATCTCGTCGCCAACGTCGTCGTTATCCGCATAATTTTGGTGGTTATCACCATTCCCCTCATTATTCTGACCGCCCAGTTAGCCGGATATTCCGACCTGCTTATTTGGCAACTATTTCTGGCCAGCACCATTTTGTTTCTCTATGCGGTTCAAGATCCTCTGGATGCGTTACTACAAGCCCACGAGCGATTGGACCTATCGACCGTGGGCGTCGCTCTGGGGCAACTGACCCTCATCATCACCGGGCTTATCTTCCTGGTTCTGGGGGGGCATATCACCGGGCTAATTATCGCCGGTTTATTAAGCGTTCTGGTTTCTATTGGTCTTGCCTGGCGCTTTACGGCGAACTATCGCGGTAGTTTACAGTGGCGTTTCAAGCCGACTTTATGGCTAGGATTCATCCGTGAGTCATTCTCTTTTGGCTTGATTAAATTATGGCTGAGCTGGTGGTTAAAAATCGACATTATTATTCTATCCTGGTTCTGGTTCGATGGAATGGTCGGTTGGTATGGGGCGGCTTACGCTATCGTTCTGGGCGTGACGGTCGTTTCAAACGCAGTCAGTGGCGCGTTATATCCGACATTGAGCCGTCAATACGCCCAAGACCTGAAAAGTGTGCCAAGAATTTATGAATTAACGCTTAAATATTTGCTCATTGTATCTTTACCGCTTGCCGGCGGCCTCTTTTTAACCGCCTCTGATACGATCAATATTTTATATGGTTCCGAATTTGCTCCGACGGCGGTCGTGTTACAGATTTTGATTTGGGTTGTGCCGCTCGCCTTCGTTTCGGAGTTTTTTAGATACGCTCTGCTGGCCACCAATCAAGAAAAAAGCGCCGTTCAGATTTTAGGATTGGTCATGGTATTCAGCATCGGTTTCAATCTGTGGTTTATCCCACGTTACGGATTTTTAGCGGCCGGGATCATCGCCGTCATCGCCGAAGCCACATTAGTAGCGTTATACGGCCGACCATTGCAAACAACGCTGCGGCAGATTAGTCTTGTCAACGCCGTTGGAAAACCAATTATCGCTACGTTTATTATGATGCTGGTGGTATGGGGTATGTCATCATTTTGGCTGCCTGTTCAAATTATCCTGGGGGGCTTGACTTATCTGATGTGTATCGGTTTGTTCAAAATGATAGAGGCCCCTGAGTATAAATTGTTTCTTTCTTTGTTGAAACGACCCAAAACAACTTTGAGGACCGGCCCCAGAGGAGAGCCAATGCCGTTGATTAGCATCTTTATTCCAGCTTACAATGCAGAGCCGTTTATTGAACAGGCCATTGATAGTGTGCTGCGTCAAAGCTATCAAAATTACGAGTTGATTATCATTAATGATGGCTCCACAGATAACACGTCCCAAATTTTAGCCAACTATCAAAAAAACCCCAAAATCAGAATCTATCACAATGAGAAGAATTTGGGAATGGCTCCCACCTGGAATGTAGGACTTGACCTCTGTCGGGGTCGATTTATCGCCAAGTTGGATGCTGATGATTTCTACGAACCGGAGTATCTTCAGACGGTTGTAGAGTTTTTGCAAAATAATCAGGAGGTGGGGCTTGTTTTTACCGGCCTGCATTTAATCTACCCCGATGGCCGAAAAGAGCCGGAGATGGCTTTCCTCAATTCCTGGGTTCGTGATCGAGACATATTTTTACCTAAATTGTTGGAACTGTGCATGATTCGCTCGCCGACGGTCTGTGTGCGGCGTGACTGTTACCAGAAACTCGGAAATTTTGTTGAAACGATGCGTATTCACGCCGATTGGGAGATGTGGGTGCGTATCGCCGCTAATTACCAAGTTGGTTTTGTGGCTCATATCTTAGCCAACTACCGCACCAGTTACGGGGAAAACTGTACGGCGCAGGCAGCCAACGATGGGCGGAGTATGCAAGATTTACAGCTTTGGCTAAACATGTTGAAAAATAATGAGTTACCTTATCATCTGTCTCCTGAAGAAGAAAATAGGTTTCGTTGGGGCATCTATCAGCTAGAAATGCACTTTGCCGGAATGGCCGCCTACCACAACCAACGAGCGATGCAGAAAATGTACACCTCATTTGCTGAAAACGTTCTCCTCGACAAGTTGCCGACCAATGAAATGGAGCGAATGAGACGGGTGCAGGTCAATCTTCACCAGGGTATTCTGGCTTTTCGAGATTATAAGCTGAAAGAAGCCCGTGGCTACTTCTGGCAAGCAATCAAGAGCGACCCACTCTACTGTCGCCATTTATGGATATGGAGTAAATTGCTACTAACATTTATCGGTCGAACGAAATGGGGCATTTTGTACAAATAAGATGGTCACAACCATCAAGAATGAAACGAGGGCGGTGGGTAGATACTCCATACACTACGCATACGATCAAAAATAGTCGGAGGGTATCCCACACGTTTCTGCTGTTTAAGACAGAATGGTGAGATACCCTCCTTAGATTACCTGTTAATCAAACGGGGTAACGCGAATTACTCCCCACCTTCAATCAACTCAACCTCAATCGGCTCGAAACCCTCGCCGGTAACGTCGCCGCTCAGGAATTTGTGCGCTTCCAGGGTCAGGTCGGTGCGGAAGGCATCTTCGCCGGGGGCTTCGGTGATGACGCCGCCGTCCAGGGAGACCTCAACCGTCTGATCCCACAACGCCTGATCCATCACGCCGATGCCTTCGGGAGAGGGCCAGATCAGTTTGTTGATTTCGTTCAACTGCCAGCGCATATGGCTCTCGCCCAGGGTCGGACCGGCATCCAGGACGTGGCCGACGCAGGCATCGAAGTTATCGCGGCAGAAGAGCCAGCCCAGATAACTGGCCGCCAGGAAACGGGTGGCGACCTCCTCATTTCCTTCCTCGGCCAGCCACTCACCCCGAACGAAGATATGATCCTGCAACATCGCCGTCCCAACCTCGTTGAAGTCGATGACTACTAAATCTTCCGGCTGGTACAGTTCGCCCGTTTCCGGGTTGACCGCTTCGAGAACCTGGGCATATTCATTGTACGTCATCGCCTGAGCCGCATCCAGCTCGCGGTTGAGCAAGGCCAACATATCGAAACTCTGCTGGATGATCTCGACATCATCGGGATTGTCGGGATCGATGCCTTCGAGACGCATGGCAGCAAACAGTTCGTGTTCATTCCCAAAGCCCCAGGTGCCGATGCGCTTACCGGCCATATCGGCCACGGTCGGAACCGGGTTATCGGCCCAGGAAACTTCGAGCGTACCGCTGCGCTGGAAAACCTGGCCGATGTTGACCAGGTCAGCCCCTTCTCCACGAGAGGCCAACACCTTCGGCACCCAGGCGATGCCAAACTCAGCCTGACCGGAGGCCACCACCTGCTGCGGCACAATGTCCACCGCACCTTCCAGAATGGTCACATCCAGGCAGAAATCTTCGTAGATACCCTCAGCAAGGGCGGCGTAGTAACCGGCAAACTGGGATTGAGCGACCCACTGCAATTGCAGGCTAACCGGGGTCAGTTCCGTACACTCCGGCGGGGTCATCGCCTCACCGGCTTCCATCGCCTCTTCCATCGCTTCTTCTTCCATTGCTTCTTCTTCGGTGGCTTCGCCTTCCTCAGCAGCAGCTTCCTCTTCGG
>CAZWZZ010000249.1:5048-8036 GCA_964638395.1 uncultured Caldilineaceae bacterium | reverse complement strand
GACCACAGCAGCAGTTCGATGAGGGGTGGCCCCAGGATGAGCAGGCCGACGATGACGGCGGTCAGGGCGGCGGTCAGGACGGCCCCGGCGGCCACATCTTTGATGATTTTGACGTGGAGATTAAATTCGGTGGTCAGATAATCCATGGCCACCTCGGCCACGGTATTGACCATCTCGGCGGCCAGCACGAAGCCGATGGTCAGGGCGATGATGGCCCACTCGACGAAGGTCAGCCCGACAAACAGCCCCACGATAAAAATCAGGAGACCGACCCCCAGATGGATTTGGGCGTTGCGCTGGGTGCGAACGGTGTACCAGATGCCAGCAAAGGCATATTGAAAACTTTCAAGGCGATTGATCTTACGCACTGGGTTTAACCTGCTATCCTGCTATCACTGTTCTGTTGGTTGGATATGGGCCAGCTCTAAAGCCGTCATAATCTGCTGTTGGGCTTGCCACATGGCTGTCTTGCGGGTGGGGGTGTCGTGGTCGAAGCCGAGCAGGTGGAGCGCCCCGTGAACGGTCAGCAGCATGATTTCGGCGGCGGGCGCATGGCCGCCGCTGGCAGCTTGCCGTTCGGCGACCGGGTAGGCGATGATAATATCGCCCAGATGATCGGTTAGGGTCGGATCGGGGAAGGCGGGGTCCGGTTCATTGTGAAACGAGAGAACATCAGTCGGGCTGTCGAGACCCCGGTATTGGGCGTTCAATTGCTGCACAGTTTGGTTATCTGTGACAACCACCGAGACACTCCGGGCCGGGGTCGGCTGTTGCCGGAAAGTTTCGGTCAGCGCCTTTTCAATCGGAGCGGGGGTGATGACCGTTTCAAATGGCTTTTCGATGTGGATCACCAAATCCATACCCAGCCCCTATTCACGCCGCACCAACCGGGAAGGGCGGGTCTGGCCATCGGCCGGCAGCGGTTGTAAGCGGGATTTGGCGTTGGGGGCAGGGGCGGGTTGCTCATCGGCGTCGGCATCGGGAGGCTCCACTGGCTCCGGTTGCTCGACTTCCTCTTGTTGGGTGGCTTGTGACTCTTCGGCTTTGATCTGGTCGGGATATTTGATGCGGGGATGGTGAACACCCTGCAAAATATCGACAAAGGCCGTCCGAATGTGGTGGAGATCGGCAATAGTCAGGTTACATTCATCCAGTTCGCCGCTCTCCAATTTATCATTAATCATCTTTTTGACAATCTGATCGATCTCTTCAACAGAGCCGGGTTTGAGGGCGCGAACGCTGGTTTCGGAAATGTCGGCCAACATCAGGATGCCGGTCTCCTTGATTTGGGGTTTCGGCCCCGGATAGCGAAAATGGCTCTCATCGACCTGAATATCCTGCCCCTCGGCGGCCTTGAGGGCCTGGTAGTAGAAATATTTGACCAGATCGGTGCCCTGATGTTGGGCAATACCATCCTTGATGGCCGGCGGCAGGCGATATTTGGCCGCCAGGTCCAGGCCATCGGTCACGTGGCTGATAATGATCTGGGCGCTAATTTGGGGTTCCAGCTTTTCGTGGACGTTGATCCCCTCCGGCTGGTTTTCGACGAAGAAATAAGGACGCTGTATTTTGCCGATGTCGTGGTAATAGGCCATGACCCGCACCAGCATAGAGTCGGCCCCGATCCGTTCGGCGGCCTGTTCGCCCAGGTTGCTGACCATCAGGCTGTGGGCATACGTGCCGGGCGCTTTGAGCAGCAGTTGGCGCAACAGGGGATGGGTGGGCCGGGCCAATTCCATCAATTGAATAGACGTGGTGATCCCGGCCAGGCTACCGATGATAAACAGGCCAATCAGGGCCAGGCTGGAAGAGACGATGCTGTTGAGCAAGCCCTGGAGCAGCAGAAAGCCGAAGGCTTCGGTGTCGGATGTGGCGATCCCGGCGTGAAAGATGATGATAACCCCCAGGTTGGCCAGGGCCACATACAGCCCGGCCCAGAGCAAGGCGGCCACCCGTTGGCTGCGACCCAGGGCCAAAGCCCCGGCCCAGCCGCTCAAAATGAGATAGATGATGGTAGCTTGGGGCGAATCGACAGCCATATAGCCGATGAGCAGGGCCAAAACGGTGGTCAACAGAAAGACCAGTTGCAGATCAATAATGGTGACGATCATCATCGTCACAGCAGCGATGGGATAGAGATAGGCTACTTCGCTGACAGGGATCATAACTTTGGCCACAGCCAGAGAGATGAGCAACAGGGTAACTAACAGATACAACCGTTTGGTATCGACCAGGGTAAACGGCACATATTGGAAGAGATAGACGGCGATGATGATGGTCGCCAGGGTCATGAGCAAAATCGGGGCGATAAAGTCGGTTGGGGCGCTAAATTCCGGCTCCTGAAGTGCGACCAGGGCGTTCAACTTTTCCAGTTTGGCCGGGGTGACCAACTCGCCGGCGGAGATAATCAGCTCATTCTGCTCAACCGTCACGGTAATGTCGCTGATGGCCTCAGCCGCTTCCCGGCGGGCATCCTGAGTCCGGGCCTCGTCGGGGAAAGTGTTGGGTTTAATCATATCGCTGACAATATCACCGATAACATCGGCCTGGTCTTGGGGGGTATCCAGGGCAATAAAGGTCGGTAATTGGTGACGAATGTCGCCCAGTTGCCCCTCTTTGACGACGGCCCGCATCGTCTGGTCGAGAAGGCGCAGGGCTTCCTGTTTGGTCTCCTCCCAGGTTTCATCCGGCGTCACCAGAATGGTGTCAATGACCACGTTAGACAGGCTCAAATCGGGAATGGCTTCGATCCAGGCCGATTTCTCGGGCAGGGAGCCATAGGGATCGGCCCGGACAGTGTCCAGGTAGTCGAAGATATTGCGGAGACGTTCAACCTGTTGGCGGGCGACAGAGGTATCGGAAGGGCTGTCGATAGGGGTAATCGACTTGCGGGCCTGTTCGCGGGCGGCTGCGGTCTGGATTTGGCTAACATAGGTAAATTCTTCAGGGGCGACGATGTCCCTGCTCGCCACATCACGCAGTTCCAGA
>CAZWZZ010000249.1:0-4948 GCA_964638395.1 uncultured Caldilineaceae bacterium | reverse complement strand
ACGCCTAATTCATCGATGACGGTTTTGACTTTGGCTTCGATCTCAGCCTCGGATAAGGGGTCTGGTAGATACCGTTCCAGAATGGTGAGTTCGGCCGCTTCCTTTTCGACCAGGTCCGTCCGTCCCCCTTTTTTGAATTCGGCCATCGAGTCCCGTCGTTGCTTGGCCTGTTTGATGATGACGGCCAGGGTCTCTTTATCATCCAAAGCGCCCCCGGCGTCGATTTCGGCATATTTGATGGCCGATTTCAGGCCACGAATGGTCTGGGCCGTGGCTTTGTCCCCCTGTTTGAGGGCCGCTTTGAGATCGTTGTTGAGTTGATCCTGTAGGCTCATAGGTCTGACCTGCTTTCTTGTTGATTGGTTAGCGTATTTTACGCCCCTCGATCCCCCCGAATCGGGGAAAAGATAGCCCCATCCCCGTTGCGGGAGGGTGGAAGGGCGTGCAACCGTAACGCTTTTACTTATATCCCATTATGCGTAATTGGTCAGGTAGCATCCTGAGTAGGTTGGAGCGTAGCGGAAACTGTATCGAAGCCGTGTCCTGAGCCTGTCGAAGGGATGCTGGTCAATAATTACACATAATAGGTTTATAGAATCCATTATAGGGTTAAGTAGGGGGGTGTCAAATGGGGGAAAAGTCAGGGGGTTGGGTGGGGTAGCTCGATAATCAGGCCGGGTTGGGGCGGCTGCGTGCCCGCCAGAGTCAAATTGTGCCATTCTCTCGGCCCTTCGGTGCGGTACGGGAGAATGTGCAGGCGCAGTGGGCCGTGGTCGAGCGGATAGGGCAACTCGTAAAAATCAGCGACTACCTCATCCGGCGTCCAGAGCGTGGTCGGGTAGCTACTCAGCACCGGGTGGGTGGCATCCCGGCGATAAAGCTCCTGCTCCGCCCCATCGAGCAGCCGCAGAGAGAGGGCATAATCCCACGCCACCGGCTGTGGCACGCGCCAGTAAAGCATCACCTGGAGGATGGGCGGCGAGGCCCGCTCCGCCCAGGCCGCTCGTTGGGGGATGATCTCCGCCCGATAGCCAATCAACTCCAGTTGATCCTCGAACCTGGCTTCCAGGCGGATGATCTCCGCCGGCGGGACGAAGGTGGGGTCCGCGCCGATGTGGATCAGCGGACCGGCCATGCTCAAATGGGGCGTGCCGATCAGGTCGGGCGGCTTGCGGGTGAAGTAGATGGGCTGCCCGGCCTGGCGGGCCGCGGCCACTTTCTCCGGCCAGCGATCCAGGGGGTTGCGGGCGGTGATGTCGGGCCGCTCCCCCCGGATCAGTTGGTAATATTTGAAGGGGGTGTACTGCTCCCAATCCCCCCAAATGATGGCGTTCGGCTTGACGTGGGGCAGGCTGCTCTCGACGAAGCGGGGGGCCTGCGTTCCCCGCAGCAGTTGCCGCCAATCATCTAAAGGAGCGACCGCAACCTCATATTGCCGCTGCCAATTGGGCCAGGCCAGGCTGTAGGCCAGGAGGGCCAGGGTGACTATTGTCAAGAGAACTTGAATCATCAACCGGAAATGGCGACGGATAACGGACGGCGGAGGACGGACAACAGAAAACAGACGAATGATAAGTAAGAGCAGCCCATTGAGGCCGAGGCCGAGCCAGACGGCGAAAATAAAATAGGCCGGCATCAGATACCAGGTCGGCGCTTCGTTGAGGTTGACCACCTCGAAGTCGAGGGTGAACAGTAGAAGCAGCAGAACGAGCGACCCTTGCAGTAGGAAATGGGCCGGACGGCGCAGGAGGAGCCATCCTCCCCCAATCAGGGCCAGGACGACGCCGGGCCAGGAGAGCTGCCGCAGCATATCGGCCCCAATGAAAGCCAGTCGGGCCGGGAGAAAAGCGGGATCAATCGAGAAAAAGAGACCGGTCGAGTCGCCGGAGCCGACCAGGAACCAGAAACTCTCGAAATCGGTGATCTGTTCGTGGGTGTAGGGCGGACCGTTGATCCCCCGCAGATAGATGAACAGGTAGAGGGTTAACGGAGCCAGCGTCAGCAGGGCCAGGGTCAGCAGTCGCCTGGGGTGGCCCAGCAGGGCGCGATCATACCAGCCGATCCAGCCGATGAGGGCCGGCAGATAAAAAACCGTAGTTCGGTGATGGGCCAGGCTGAGACCGACGGTCAGGGCCAACCAGCGCAGGGTCCGGTCGGCGGCTTCGACCTGGCCCCGCCGTCGCTGCTGCTGCCAGAGGATCGCTTCCAGAGTCAACAGGGCGAAGAAAAAAACGTTGAAGGAGCGCACCCCGGCGATGGTACTCCATTGCCACAGAGTCAGGCCCCAGGCCAGGGCTATCCCGGCGACGAGAGAACCGGCCCAGAGGGGGGAACTGCCCTCCCCGGCCCCCCGGCGGGGCGAACTGCTCCCCAGCCGGTAGACCACCAGCGTGGTCAACGCGGCGGCCAGCGCCCCGCCCAGCGCGGAGAAGAGATTGACCCGCCAGGCCAACGAGCCCACCGGAATGAGCCACGTCCACATTTTTCCGGCCAGAATATAGAGAGGATAGCCGGTGGTGTGGGGGATGCCCAGCAGCGGCACGGCCAGTTGATGCTCCCCGGCGTCGCCGCCGACGGGGCCGGGAGCCAGGGTCAGACCATAGAGCAGAAAGACCAGCAGAAAAATCAGCCCGGCCAGGCGGAAGAGGGCAGGTTGTTGGGGGCGGTCGGTTGGCTGCGTCATCGGCTGGATTGTAAGGGAAAGGGGGGGAATTGGCGAATTTGGAGGGCGTTGTTTTTTCGATCCGGTACAAGGCCACACCACCGGCCTCGATTTACCAAATTTCGGGAGGGTGTGGCATAATAGGTGGATTGATTAACCCCACTATCCGTAGAGCGCAATCGCACCCCCTTCGATAAACTGCGGCTTCGATACAACCTTGTGCCTCGATTTACTCAGGCTGTGTCCTGCAACCATAGGCAGCGTCGAAGGGACGTGGCGCTCTACTGACTATGAGTAAGCAAAGGATTTTTTTAATGAGTACAACTGCTATGGAATATACCAGTCTGGCTATGCCGCCCACCAAACGGGTGGCTTTGGTGGCTCACGATAATAAAAAAGCGGATTTGTTGGAGTGGGCCAGGTTCAACCGGGAGCCGCTGGCCCAACACGAAGTGTATGCGACCGGCACGACCGGCAGCCTGATCGAGCAGGAATTGAACATTCCCGTCAACAAGTTACGCAGCGGGCCGCTGGGCGGCGACCAACAGCTTGGGGCCAAAATCGTCGAGGGGGGCATCGACCTGCTGATCTTTTTCTGGGATCCTCTGGAACCCCAGCCCCACGACCCGGACGTTAAGGCTTTGTTGCGGATTGCCGTCGTCTGGAACATTCCCATCGCCTGTAACCGGGCCTCGGCCGATTTTATGTTCTCCTCCGACCTCATGACTGACGAGTATAGCCGCACCTTGCCCGATTACGAAGCCTATAAAGCCCAACGCCAGATCCAGGAGACGTAAAGGATGTAAGGCGTGAAACGTAAAACGGGAAACGTAAAGCCTGCCTGCTTAGGGGCGAAGAGCGTTACGTTTCCCATTTTACGCTGTACGGCAGTGTGGATGATTATTTTCTGGGAACTGCCTATCTGCGCGAGCTAGGGAGCATTTCAATTTTGGGACGAATTAGATCATCAACGATTTTGCCGTCCCGCTGGAAAGTTAAAAGGCTGGCAGGCTGGAAGATTGGTCACGCGCCTGATAACCGCCCTTCCAAACTTCCACGCTTCCAAATGGTCTAAAATCTGCCTCCAAACTGAAATACTCCCCGCGAGCTACCCCCGGCGTGGCTTACGGAATCCGCAGCTTTTGGCCGGGATGAATCATAGCCGGGTCTTTGATTTGATCCTTGTTGGCCTGGAAGATTTCTTCCCACCGGCTGGCCTGGCCGTACATTTCCTGGGCAATCTTGCTCAGGCTGTCCCCGGCCTTGACTTCGTAAATACGGGCATCGGGCTTACTGGCCCCAGCCGGCAACACCAACTCCTGCCCCACCTCGATGACATCGGGGTTGGGGATTTTATCTTTATTGGCCTCATAAATCTCTCGCCAGCGGTTCAAATCCCCATACACGGCCTGGGCAATCTTACTCAGGCTATCTCCGGCCTTGACCACGTAGGTTTGCTCGGCGGGAGCCGCCGGTTCCTTGACTCGGGCCGGTTGGGCCGGGGTGGGGGCCGGTTTAGCGGCCGCTTCCTGAGCCTTCGCTTTGGACGCCGCTTCAGCTTCTTTGCGCTTCCGTTCCGCTTCCGCTTTCGCTTTGGCCTCGGTTTCAGCCTCTTTGCGCTTCCGTTCAGCTTCCGCTTTCGCTTTCGCCTCGGTCTCAGCCTCTTTGCGCTTCCGTTCCGCTTTCGCTTTCGCCTCGGTCTCAGCTTCTTTGCGCTTCCGTTCCGCTTCCGCTTTCGCCTCGGCCTCAGCCTCTTTCCGCTTTCGTTCGGCTTCCGTTTTCGCTTTCGCCTCGGCCTGTTCCCGGCGAGCGGCCTCGGCCCGGCGCTGCTCATCCGCCTCCGTGGCCTTCAAGGCCACTTTTATCATATCCAGCAGCTCGACCTCTTTACTGCTGACCTTGTCACCCAGGCCAAAAAGCCCCTCCGACGTACTCTCGGCCACTTTCTGGCCGACAGAGAGCAAAAATGCCCGAAATTCGTCAGCCTCTTGTTGGTCGTCAACCTTCTGCTCCAACAGCGTCCCGATTTCTTCCAACTTTTGCTTGGCGGTGTTGAATGTCGCTGCTCTGGTAAATTCACGATCTTTGTTGGCCGCCACCACCTCCTTCACCAGTTGCCCGCTCCCTTTTGCCGCCGGCAGGGCCTCATCCAGGGTCCGCACATACTCCTTGCCGACCAGTTGTCCCCCCCCGGCCCGATGGCTGGTCAGGGAAACGTGTACCCAAAAGGGCGAATCGGCCAATAACTCCCACTCCTCTTCCGCAAAAGCTGCCTTGCTGGTCATA
>CAZWZZ010000248.1:0-8039 GCA_964638395.1 uncultured Caldilineaceae bacterium | reverse complement strand
ATACGGTTTCGCTACGCTCACCTACTCGGGATGCTGCTAACTTAATGGCATTGTCTTCCCCCCGATTCGGGGGGATCGAGGGGGGTAAAACACGTAACTCCTCACCGTAACAACCTCACGCCCCCACTTCAAAAATCTCCCAGGCGGCGTTGGCCGGGAGCAGCGACCAGATCGACTCCGGCGGATGCCCCTGGTAGCGAATTTTGAGGAGGGCGATGGGCAGCTTGTGGGTGAAAACGGCCACCTTCTCCTGATGGCGGACGGCAATCTCGTCGATGGCGGCGAAGAGGCGAGCTTGCACCTGCTGGAGCGTCTCGCCGCCGGGCGGGTGGTGCTGCCAGGGGTCTCGCTCCCAGCCCTCGATGGCTTCCGGCCAACCGGCCCGGATGTCGCCGATGAGGACCCCTTGCCACGCTCCCTGATTGATCTCCCGCAGTCGCTCGTCGAGATGGATGGGCAACCCGGTTTCGGCAGCCAACGCATCGGCAGTCAACTTAGCCCGGGCCAGATCGCTGCTGTAGATGGCCTCGAAGCCGAGCGGAGCCAGCTCTTTGGCCGTGGCTTGAGCCTGGGCCTCACCCCGGGCCGTCAGCGGCGGGTCGAACTGCCCCTGATACCGGCCCTCGACATTCCAGGGTGTCTCCCCGTGCCGGATCAGATAGAGGGTACTCATACCAGCAACTCCTCCTCTTCATACAGGTCTAGCTCCTCATCTTGTTGCCACCCGGAATCGACATCGCCCCAATCCTCGACATTGTGCCGGGCCCGATATTCGGGCAGGGTGATGATGGGCGGGCGGCGCTGGTCGGAGATAGGATGCTCTTCAAGGGTGTAGGTGTCCATTTCATACAGAATGATTTTCATCGTCCGGTTGACGTGGTGGAGCAGATCAACATTGTGCCGGTCGCCAAGATGATCCATTAAAACCTGGATGATGGCGAAGGCCATGCGGCTCAAGGCACTCAACGATTGGTTGTGATGGATGCGCTGCCGCAGATCGACTTGGGCGATGCCGCTGATGCCGTACCGATCCAGCAGATAGAGCAGCAGCCCGGTCTCGACGCCGTAGCCGACGTAGAAGGGCATCCGCTCCAGAGCCTCCCGCCGCCCGGCATACTCCCCGGCCAACGGCTGAACGATCCCCGATAGTTCCGGGTAGAAAAGGTTGAACATCGGCCGGGCTACCAACTCCGTCACCCGCCCGCCGCTGCCGGCCTGCATCGTTTCGCCTACCTTGAGCGGGCGGCGATAGAAACCCTTGACATACTGCACCGTTTCGTGGCGGAGCAGCGGGCCGAGGATACCGTACACAAAACGGGGATGAATGTTGACAATGTCGGTGTCGATCCAGGCGATCAAATCCCCTTTGAGAACGTGCAGGCTTTTCCAGAGCGCCTCCCCTTTGCCCCGCACCGAGCCGTACTGGGGCAAAATTTCGCTATGCTGGTAGACCGGGATGCCGCAATCGAGGGCAATGTCAACCGTGTAGTCGGTCGAGCCGGAGTCGATCAGGACGATCTCATCCAGAAGCGGCACCTCCTCCATCAATGTTTTCTGCATCGTCTTGATAATCTCACCGACCGTCTCCTCCTCATTCAAGGCAGGCAGCCCCAGACTGATCGTCACTTTTTGCTTTTCTTTGAAAGTCAGCAACCGGGCCAAATCCTCAAATTCCTGGCTACTGAAGGTATTTTCGGCAAACCATTTATCGACCACGACCGAGGTTTGGGTGGCCGGCAACGGTTCCGGCTTGTTCCATTTACCCATATCGATCAGAGGGGGTGGCCGGTGGGTGCGGACAACGATGAAGGCCCCCACCCGCTCCTGGCGCATTTGGCGGGGAATCTGGCCGATGGCCTGCGCCCCGCGCCCCGGTGCCGCTTCGGAGGCCCCCACGACCACCAACTCGTGTTCGTCGATGTTATCCAAAATCCCCGTCAAAACATCACTGCTGACCCGCAACTCCTGTTTGATGAGGGGGTTGCCCTGACTCATACGGGCCAACTCTTTGTAGATCTGCTGGCTGGCAGCGCTGGGGTCTGCCGCCTCCGAGTAAAGCATCGAAATATCGGCGTCAGCCGCCTTGGCCAACGATAGCGCCACTTCCAGCGTCAGCGGGGCTTCCTGACTACCCCGCAATGGCATCAGGATATGCTTGAGCGCCGCCGGTTTTTCGCCGCTGATGACAACAACGTGACAATCGAGATTACCGAGGAGCTTATCCAATTCCATCGCAAAAAAAGGTTCGGTTCCCTGGCGGGGCCAATGGAGAACGACCAGATCCGCCTTTTCCTTGGCCACGGTTTTGGCCAGCGAGCGCCACGGCTCGTGAACAACACGGATGCGGGGCTTGATGTAGAGCGGCTCGCCTTGAAATTGATCGCTCAACCGTTCCAACAGCGACCGGGTGGCCTGCGCTCTGGCCGTGCCGGTCGTCAGCGACTCATCCGCCGGTACAAAAATCGTGCCTACCAACACGACGCGGCCATTGTGAGAGCGGGCCAAATCGAGGGCCGTCTGCACAATCCACTCCACCTGGTCGTCACCAAAAATCGGCACAACAATCGTATAGCCCTGCGTTTTAGCAACTTTGGTTTTAGATGAAACAGAATTACTGTCTTTCTTCTTCTTGGCCATTGTTTCCTTCCTTTTTAGTAACTATTCAGGCATGTCATTTCGAGGCGTTTTTTGCCGAGAAATCCGCCCGAAGGGTCGTTTGCAAACAGCGACCTGGGTGGATTTCTCCGCCTCTGGCTACGAAATGACATAACGCCTGAATAGTTACCCTTTTTACTTACCGTTCGCGTAAATCGAAAGTGAGTTTCAGCAATTTCTCTTGCAAACAACGTTATGTTTAGTGAATGTGTCTTTCTGATTTTAATCAAGCAAAAAAACAGCTTCAAAATCAGCTTTTCTGCAAAAATATTGGCTTCAACTATATCGCAAGTAAATAACGAGCTAACTTGTAACTCAATTACGAGATTGACACCGATTTCACAAGCCCGTATATAGTGGTTGCCGGTCTTGAACCACTATATGTAGGATTTGAACTCGATCAAAATTTACGCGAACGATAAGTTTTTATTGATTAACAAACTAAGGTAAACATCGGCGTCGAGTGGCAACGACACTGTTGCTAACGGAGAACCTCCTTGAGTAATGGGATAATTTTATTTTCGACCACGCTGCGCCAGGTATAGTCGGCCACCACCCGGCGGCGTAGTTGAAACGCTTGATCCATCTGTAGGGTTTCAACAATTTTGTAAGCAACGGTCGGGGGCGGAGCATCCGGGAGGAAGAGATTAGCTTGCCCGCCGGCGCTCTCGCGGAAGGGGGGTAAATCGGTGGCGAAGATTGGCAAGCGGGCCAGACCGGCTTCGAGCATAGGGATGCCAAAGCCCTCCTGCCGGCTGGGGAACATCATCGCATCGGCAATCTGATAGAGATTCGCCAAATCGGCGTCATCCAGCAAGAACGGCTCCGCCGAGTCGCCGGCCTCATACACAAAATGGACGGCGTCCTTCAGTCCCAGGTCGGCTTGGGTCGATTGCAGCCTCTCCAGATAGGCCAGATTGGTGGGATTGTGGGGTCCCGGTGGGCCGGTAATAATCAGCCGGGCATCCCACCCGGAAGCCTGCCGCACCGCCCCCAGCCAGCGTAGCCCCAATTCTATGTTCTTGCGCCGGGTAATACGGGCCGGCAGGAGAAAAAGGCAGTCGGCCTCGAACAGATGCCACCGCTCGATCAGGCGAGCGACCCGCTCCCGGCAGCGATAAAATTCCAGCGGCTCCACGCCGGGCGAAACCACAGTGATCTCGGCCGGGGGAATTTCGTACAGGCGGGCCAGGTCGGCCTGCTGTGCCCCGGAGACGGTCACGTGGCGGATGCCGGGCCAGGGATGTTTGAGCAGTTCCCACGGTTGGCCGGGGTGCATCTCCGGCTGGTATTGAGGGCGCAACCAGGCAAAATCGTGATGCCAGGCGATCCAAGGTGGCCCCTCGCCCGACCGGGCCAGCCGATGCACGGCGGCGGTCAGGGCCAAATTTTTGTGGAGGGTGAAGAAGTTGTGGCCGATGACCACATCACACCCGCCCAAATGGTTCAAGAGGGCAGCCTGGGTCCGGGCCACGAGCGACTCGAACTCCGCCGGAACCTCGCCTCCGGCCAATGCCCTGTTCAGCGGGCCGATGACCGGGCCCCGCGAGCCGGCCAGCGGTTCATCCCGATAGGCGACGCCCGGCTGCACGGCATCGCCCCGTCCGGCCACAACGGTCACCTGATGCCCCAGGTCGGTCAGGACGCGGGCATGATGGTAAATGGTGAGTTCTACGCCGCCAACGACGGGCGGGGCGGCGTAGTGAATGATACCGATGTGCATAATCCTCCGTTTGGTTTAAGGCTACTCCCTCTGTCATTTCGAGCGAATAGCGAGAAATCCCTAAAACCTACCTGTGCCAAGTATCGCTTTAGGCAGTTCCAAAATTCAAATGATCCCAAAAATTGTTATTAGAGACTGTTTTAAAGGCCTTCCAGGGTCCACGGATGGACACAGATTGTCACTGATAGTATCAAAATTTTGATAAAAATCTGTGAACATCAGTGTAAATCTGTGGACAACTCTGTAAACTTTCACTTTTAAAACAGCTTCTAAGCGTTGATACGTGATTCGTGAGCAAAACATCACGGATCACGCATCACTCGTCACGCAGTTTGGGACGCTTATTTTTTCGGAACTGTCTTAATATCTTATCAATTAGATTCTTGCCTTTTGGGCAAGAAAAAAAATCCGCAACGAATTTCTCGAATTTCTCGAATTAAAAACAAAAAAATTTGGGTAATTCGGGTAATTCGTTGCCAGCACCTTTTTGGTTCTGGCTTCGCCAGGTTAGGGATTTCTGCGCCTGTGGCTACGAAATGACATAAAGAGTAAGTAAACTACCCAAAATTATCAAGTATGGCTTGTAGTTTCTTCTCCAACACTTCAAAAGAGAAATGTTCTTGAGCCAGGGCATAATTTTTCTCGGCCATTGCTTTGACCTGCTCCGGCTCTTTTAGTAACGTCTGGGTTTTCTCCACCGCAGCATCATCGACAAAGCCATCCAGTTCGATGAAGTCGAAGCCTAACGGCCCGATGTCGGCATTGTAAACAGGGTAACGATTGACCACGATGGGCCGTCTGAAATAGATCGCTTCCAGCAGCGCATTGCCGAAGCCTTCGTAGGTGCTGGGATAGGTCACCAAATCGGCGTGGGGATAGACATCCCACAGGGAATAGATTTTGTGACCATTTTTGGTCTTGCGCTTGGTGTTGATGAGATGATCGACCAGCCTCAAATTAACCTTCATCATCATCGCCTCCCGCTTGAGCCAGTGCCAATATTCAACCCCTTCGTCGGTGGCGGCGTGGGTGATGTACAGATATTTGTGGGATAAATTGAGCCGATGGACCAACGAAATCGCCATCTCGATACCTTTGCGTTGGATGACCCGCGTCGGCTGCAAAATAAAGAAATCATCATCGTCCAGGCCAAGAACTTTCCGAAAATCACGGGTGTAGCTGTCGATTTCGGGAGCGGGGGTGGCGAAATCGTGAACATTGGGGATGACCAACGAGTCGATGCCCCGGCGGGCCTTGAGCCGCTTCTGGGCAATCGAATTGATTGTGACGTGCTGAATAGACGGCAATTTGGCCGGGAAGGCCGTGTCGAGTAGATCGAGGATGGCGTTGCTCTGATACCGCTCCCGCTCCCAGAAGAAGTCGTGGTGGTGGGCGATGGTGTTGATGCCCAGCTCGGCGATGAGGCCGGTCAGGGTGATGCCCAAAGGTAGGTTCATAGGAATAGTTAGGGCATTTTCGACCACGATCAGATCGAGGTGGTTTGTGCGGATGAATTTACGGAGCGGTGCCCGGATGTGGTCCGCCGTTTCATAAATTTCATCAACCAATTTGGCCACATCCGCCCTCATATTCTCCTTACCAAAGGCTTGTCGCCCAAAATGAAGAATAGATTGATGCTCGAAGTGTAGCTGCGGGATGCGTGTCCCCCCGGCCGCATAGCCGCCCAGTTCCCCGGCGCAGTAGTACATTTCGTGGCCCATACGTTTGAGAACCGTGGCCCATTTTTCCACTTCCAACGAGACGCCATCCGTCCCGTTCAAGCGGGTTGAGATAAATCCAATTCGCATATTGATCCTCCGTTGTTGAAGCAATGAGATGTTGAGATGAGGTTCAGGTAATGAGGCGTGGTAGACTGAACCTTAAAGCCTATCTTAACTATACGTGAAAATCGGTTTGCTGACAATTTTGAGCAAGCATCCCAAGCGGGTTCATCGAAAAGGCAAGGCCAAGTTAGCCTTTGTGAGCTTTTTGGGGTAGCATACCGGATCGAACGTTTGAGACCTATTAAGAGACTGTTTTAAAAGCCCCCCCCGGCCCCCCAAAGGGGGGAGACAAAACCGACTACTCGAGCGAGTTCCCCCCGCTGGGGGGTTAGGGGGGCCTCTTACCGTCCTTTATCCCACGGCTCAGACTTTTAAAACAGCTTCTAAGGAAGGAAGTGTAAGGAGGATGTTAAACCAACGATCCATTATCATTATGTTATTGGTCGCGGCGGCCCTGATGACCGTCAGGCCGGTGCAGGGCCAGCAGTCGCCGGGCGGGGAGGCGTATGTCGTCCAGGCCGGAGATTGGCTGACCAAGATTGCCGATAAATATTACGGCAATCCCCAAGATTACACGCTCATCGTGGCGGGAACCAACGAGCGAGCGGCTGAAAATGAAGAATTTGTGACGATTGACAACCCCGACTTGATCGAGGTGGGCCAGAAAGTGTGGGTTCCGACTAAAGAGGCGGAGGACCTGATTAACGTGGGCGATCTCTCCTTCCGGGAGGTCGGCGTCGATGATCGGGGCTTCAATACGGTCGTTCCGGCAGTCTGGCCGGCGGTCGAGGATGAGTCGGTCTTGCAGAATGTGTGGCGAGCCGGGCCGTTCAGCTTCGTCAGCTTTAGTACCACGCCGGGCAACGAGGCCACCGTTGGCGTGGCCCGGCTGTTGGGCGTCACTCCTGCCGACCTGGAGAGCGAGGTTCTGGGTGGCGAATTTTCCGAGCAGGAGATCAATGGTCGCTCCTGGGCGATCTACACCCTCGACGATGGGGCCACCGCCTCGGTAGCGGCGGCGACCGTCGAAGATAAGGTCATTTACCAGGTCAACCTGTTCGCCATCAGCCCCCAAAAGAACCTGATTTTGGACACCATTCTTGATAATTTCGAGATCACCGACCCCACCCTGGCCCAGCAACAAATCGAGATCGTGGCCCCGGAGGCCGGCGTCGAGCTGACCGACCCCTTCGAGCTGCGGGGCACGACCAGCCAATACCCCTTCCGGGGCAGTCTGATTTATCGGGTGCTGGATGCCGAGGGGAACCAGGTCGGGCGCGGCCCCTTTGAGGTAGTCGGGCGTGTCGGTAGCAGCGCCAACTTTGGCGTGGCGGCCCGCTACGAGGTGACGGAGAGTGGCCCCGGCACGGTCGAGGTGGCCGAAATCAGCGCCGCCGACGGCAGCCTCCTCGCCATCGACAGCGTGGCGGTGACGCTGGCCGCCGATCCGGCCGGCTACGACCTGACAATTGACGACCCCCGTCCCTTCGCCAGCGTCTCCAGCCCGGTCCAGATTCGGGGCAAAGCCAACGATAGGCCCTTCGAGGGCACGCTCAACTATCGCATTGTCGATGCGGTTGGGGATGAAATCGGCCAGGGTTTTCTGGAAGCCTCCGGCACCTTCGGCGAGATCAATCTGTATGATGGTTTCGCCCCCTTCAACGTTGAGCAGGAAGGGCCGGGCCGGATTGAGGTGTTCGACATCAATGAGGCCGACGGCTCAACCCTGACGATTGCCGTGGTCAACGTCTGGCTGACGACGTCGCCGTGAGCTAACCAATCACCCGGCAGCCGCTTCGATGATCCCGGTGCCGGTGGTTGGGAAACAAAGCGGCGAAAGTTTTTGCGAGGGGTGCGGATTAGCCAAGACTCGTCCC
>CAZWZZ010000247.1:4567-8067 GCA_964638395.1 uncultured Caldilineaceae bacterium | reverse complement strand
GCTTCAATAATTCTGAGATTCAATTTCAATCTTTCTCCCATTGCAATAAGGGCATACAAGTGTTATACTTGACGCAACAAACTTCGGATTGCTTGAAGAACTGGCTGAATAGATGAACGCTTCGTCACAACTCGATCTTGTAGCCGCACCGAGAAGAACCTTGAGCAAACGACTACCCTACCTGTTAATCAAAGGGCCGGACGGTCAGAAGGACAAAGTATATCTGACCGAGGAGCAGATGACCATTGGCCGCTTTGCCGAATTTAACGACATCGCCCTGGAGCCGGACCCGCAACAACTTATCAGCCGCCAAGCCCACTGTGCGCTGGAACGAGCCGCCGGGGGCTGGTGGATCGTCGATAGGAGCATAAACTCATTCGCTATATGGATCAACGTAATCGGGCTAATGGGAATGTCCCGGTGATGTGTACCTACGATGAGCTAATCGAGGCGGTCTGGGGGGATGAACCAGGCCACACCGAGACCGAAGTCAACCATTTGGTGTGGAGTCTCCGCAAAAAGATAGAACTGGATAAAGAGCCAAAATTTCTACAAACCGTTTCCGGGTTAGGGTATCGTTTAGAAACGCAACCGATGCCGGAGTAACAATCAACCAGCCGTCCCTCATTCGGCGTTAACTTGACTGAGAAGGAGTAAACCTATGAAAATCGTATCGGCTTATAAAAGTGATATTGGTCGCAATGAGCGGCGCAAAAACGAAGATTATATCTGGGTTGATGAGAAGGTAGGGCTGTACATTGTGGCCGACGGGATGGGGGGGCAGGAAGCCGGGGAGATCGCCAGCGAATTGGCCTCCACCACCATCAGCGACTCGGTCAAGGATCGACTTCAAGCCGCCGCCGCCCCGCCGCCGGATAAGCTAGAGACGATTATGGCTGAGGCCATCGAGGCGGCCAACCAGGCTGTCTCCAAAGCGGCCAAAGCAGCCGACCAGAAGCGGAAGATGGGGGCCACGGTGGTGGTGGCCTTGCTCCAGGGGACGAACGCCTACATCAGCCACGCCGGCGATGCCCGGGCCTATCTGGTGCGTGGCTCGACGATTATGCAACTGACCCGTGACGACTCCTGGGTGGCTGAGTTGGAAGCAGAAGGTTTGGTGGGCAAGGATGAGGTGCGGGGGCACATCTATGAGCATATCGTGACTAAAGCCATCGGTCAGGAAACCCAACTGTCTCCCTCCTTCGCCGAGGTGCCGCTCACGCCGGGGGATTGGCTGGTGCTGTGTAGCGATGGATTGTGGAATATGATCGAAGATGAGGCGATTTTGGCCGAAATTCAAGCGGCGCATGATGATCCGACCAGGGCCGTCGAAAAATTGATCGATGCGGCGAACGAGGCCGGGGGCAAAGATAACATTTCCATCGTCGCCATCAGAGTACCCTCCCAGCCCGACGTTGCGTAAGGTCATTGAAGTTAGAGATTGTTCCGACGGTCACTGTCGCCTGATTTGACCTCATTTCAGGACAATTTTGTGAATGTGACTGCTTGTCTCTTCGCTAAACCGTCAGCCGGATACCTGCTTCCATCCGGCCTTGTCGGTTTGTTGAACACCTCGTTTATTCCTTTCTTCTAACCACAAAACTACAGTTTTGAAAATAACCATTTGATAGCCTCGGTTTGCTCGCGCCGGATTGCAAAATCCGGCGGATTAAATATAATAGAGCATCTTTTTATATGTGACTGATATATCAGAAAGCGGGGTTGATCCGCACAATGGTACCATCTACCCTCCTCACGGCCTCTCACCAGCGCCGAGGCCAGAATGGTTCCCAAAGCGAAACCGCCTATCAAATTTTGAAAGAGAAAATTGTGACGCTTGAATTTCCGCCGGCCAGCGTCCTGAACGAAAGCCAATTGATGGCGGCGTTGGATTTGGGCCGTACCCCCATTCGAGAGGCATTACAGCGGTTGGCGCTGGAAAATCTGGTCGTCATCTTGCCCCGGCGGGGGACGCTTGTGGCCGACTTGAATATGAGCGATTTGCAGAAGGTTTTTGAGTTGCGGCTGGAGTTGGAGACGCTGGCGGTTCGCTGGGCGGCGGAGCGGGCCACCGCCGAGCAGATCGCGGCCCTGGAGAATTTGTTCATCGAAGCGGATGATTTGCTTAAAAGTGGTGACCACCACCAACTGATTAGCCTGGATCGTGAAGCCCACCGCCTGCTGGCCAAAGCGGCAAACAACGAGTTTCTGGCGGACGTTTTAGAACAACTCTATACCCACGTTCTCCGGCTGTGGTACGTGCTGCTTCATAAAGTCAGCCATCTCGCCGAGGCTATCGAGGATCACCGTGACATCATCATCGCCCTTAAAGCCGGTAACGCGGAGCAGGCAGCCCGGATTATGGAAAACCACATCGCCCAGTTTCAGCAAGATTTGGCCTCCATGTTATAATACGTTCCATAATTAGCAATGACGCCAATGGAGGTTTAAGCAGAATGAATACAAACGTGTTAGTCACATATGCCAGTGTTAGCGGCTCGACCGCTGAAGTGGCCGAGACGATTGGCCAGGTATTGGAGGGGCATGATCTAAAAGTCTGGGTGCAGCCGATGAAAGCCGTGTCCGAGCTGGAGACATACGATGCGATTGTCGCTGGTAGTTCTATTCGCGCCGGACGGTGGCTGCCGGAAGCGATGAGATTTCTGGATAATTTTCAGGAGACTTTGAACGGTAAGACGGTGGCCTATTTCACCACCTGTTTGACGATGGTTCACGACGATGAGGATAGCCGGCGCACGGTGATGGCCTATATGGAGCCGATCCTGCAAAAAACACCGGATACCACCCCCGTCGGCCTGGGCATGTTCGCCGGGTCGCTCGACCGGCACCGCCAGCAGATGATGCACATCGAAGGGCCGCAGGGAGATTACCGCAATTGGGAGGCTATCCGGGCCTGGGCCGGAGAGATTGCGCCGCTGCTCATTGAACACGCGGAGACTACCGAAAAAGTGACCAAGCCGGAGTACACGATCATCCTCCGCGATGCAGTGCTGGCCTATACCGATATGTCTAAGACCAACTTGAGCGGTGTCGATCTCAGCGGGGCGGATATGTATGAGGCGGACCTCAGTGACAGCGACTTGCGGGAAGCCACACTCAATTGGGCCGAGATGAACTGGGCCACGATGAGCCACGCCAATTTTAGCCGGGCCAATTTGATTGGAGCCGATCTACAAAAGGCCACGGTCGAGGGGGCCAATTTCAGCTACGCTATTCTCAACGGGGCAGACCTAAGCCATGCCAATCTCAGTGGGGCCGACCTGAGCGGGGCCGACCTGAATTGGGTCGATCTGCGCGGGGCTAATTTGAGCCAGGCCAACCTGACCGAAGCCAAATTGGGGTGGGCCAATCTTCGGGGGGCCGACCTATCCGGTGTGACTCTGGATAAAGCCACCTACAACACGGCCACGCAGTGGCCCGATGACTTTGTGATCGAAGATCATGACGGTATTCTGGTGGACATCGGGCCGCGCTGACAA
>CAZWZZ010000247.1:0-4467 GCA_964638395.1 uncultured Caldilineaceae bacterium | reverse complement strand
AAATCATACAACAACAAAGGAGTTGAGACGTATGAGCAGTCGAGAAGAGCGCCGCCGAGCGCGGCGTGAAGGGCGTCGTAGTAGCCGCCGGGCCGAGACACGGACAGTCACAGCCGCCGTTCAGCCCCTGGTCAACAACCTGCCGCTAACCGAACTCCTCACCGCTGACGGTATTCAAACCATCCACCAAGCCTCGATGCGTCTGCTCAAAGAGACGGGCATCCTGGTGCTTGATTATCCCCCCGCTCTGGAAACATTTCGCCAAAACGGGGCCAAAGTTGAGGGGGAGATGGTCTGGCTCGATGAAGAGACGTTGATGCACTTTGTCAGCCAAGCGCCGGCCAGGTTTACCCAACTGGCCCGCAACCCGGCTAATAACCTGCCTATCGGGGGTCGCCACACGATCTTTGCCCCGGTCTACGGTCCCCCCTTCGTCGCCGATATGGACCGGGGCCGGCGGCAGGCCACGCTCGATGATTTTCACAACCTGGCCAAACTGGTTTATATGGCCCCTCATCTCCATCACGCTGGCGGAACGTTGGTCGAGCCGAACGACATCGACCTCTCAGAGCGACATCTGGATATGCTGTTGGCCCACATCACCCTCAACGACAAAGCCTTTATGGGCAGCGTCATCCACGCCGACAACGCCCGCGACACGGTAACGATGGCCGAAATCCTCTTCGGCCCGGAGACTATCCGGGAAAATCCGGCCACAGTGTCGCTGATTAACGCCTCCAGCCCCCTCCGTTTTGATGATCGCATGTTTGGGGCGTTGGAGGTTTACGCCCGCGCCCGGCAGGCCGTCATCATCTCCCCCTTTATCATTGCCGGGGCGATGTCCCCCAGTACCCTGGCCGGGACGCTGGCCCAACAGAACGCCGAAACCCTTTTCGGCATCTGTTACGCCCAGATGCTCAACCCCGGCACGCCCTGCATCTATGGCTCTTTTCTGGCCAACATTGATATGAAGAGCGGTGCCCCCTGCTTCGGGACGCCGGAGAACGCGCTGGCCCTTTACGCCGGGGCGCAGATGGCCCGCCACTACGGCCTGCCCTTCCGCTCCGGGGGCAACTTCACCGCCTCCCGTATCCCCGACGCCCAGGCCGGTTATGAGTCGGCCAGTACCATCTGGCCCACGGTTCAGGCCGGGGTCAACTTTGTGTTGCACGCGGCCGGTTGGCTGGAGGGGGGGTTGATCGCCGGGTATGAAAAATTTATCCTCGATCTGGAAATGTTGGGTATGATGGCCCGCTTCGTGCAAGGCATTAGCCTGACCGAGGAGGATTTCGCCTGGGATGCCTTCGCGGAGGTCGGTCCCGGCAATCATTTCCTCGGCGCGGCCCACACCATGCGCCATTACGAAACAGCCTTCTATCAGCACACCGTCTTCAATATGGATAACTACGAGAAATGGGAAGAAGAGGGCAGCGAGGACACCTACCGCAAAGCAAATGGTGTCTGGAAACAGATGTTGCGAGAGTACCAGCCCCCTGCCCTGGAGGAGGCTATCGCCGAGGAGCTAAATGCCTTCGTCGAGCAGCGTCGGGTCGAGATTCAGATGGGCTTGCCCCGCAACGAATGGCAGCGACATTGACATAATATTTTCAAGGAGTAAGGCATGACCGAACGACGAACCCCCCTCTATGATTTTCATCGCCGAACCGCTCACCAAATGGTCAAGGGTGGCGGGGATTTTATGTATCCCCTGGCCTACACCGCCCCGGCGGAGGAACACGTCAATGTCCGCGCTAATATGGGCATGCAAGACCTCTCGACGATGGGTGAGATCGACATCAAAGGGCCGGGCGCGGAGCGGCTGGTCAATTATCTGGTCGTCAACGAGGTACGCACGATGGAGCCGGGCCAGGTGCGCTACTCGACGATGTGCAACGAGAATGGCGGCGTGGTCGATGACATCACCGTGTACAAATTCCACGATGAACATTTTATGATCGTGGCCAGCTCCGGGCCGCGCAAAAAAACAGCCCGCTGGATCGCCGACCACGCTATCGGCACGAGTAGTTACGTCACCGACCTGACCGCCTCGATTGCCCTGCCGGTGGTACAGGGGCCCCGCTCGCGGGCTTTTCTGAAAACCGTTGTCCAGGAAACGGATGTCGATCTTGACCGGCTCCGCTTTTTCCGCTTCACCCGCGCCCGTATCAATGATGTGGAGTTGCTCCTCTCCCGCTCCGGCTACACCGGCGAGTTGGGGTACGAGCTGTACACCCCCGCCGAAGAGGTCGGCCTCTTGTGGGAGTATCTGCTGCAAACGGGGCGGCAATACGGCTTGCAACCCTACGGTGTGGCCGCCATGCAAAGCCTCCGTTTGGAGAAAGCCCTCGTGCTGTACGGCAACGACGTCAACGAAAATTACACCCCCTTCCACGTCGGCCTGGATCGCTGGATTCGGTTCGACAAGCGGGAGTTCATGGGCCGGGAGGCGCTGTTGCAGGTGCAGGATCAGGGCCTCAACGAGCGGTGGGTCGGCCTGACCCTGGAAAGCCCGGTTCCTGCCTCGGCCCACGCCAAAATCTACAGCGTCGGCGATGTCCGCACCTTCCGGGAGACGATGTTCAGCGGCACTGAGGCCGGTGCGTACAAAGATACCGCCGAGGCCGGGCGGGAGGTGGGCCACATCACCTTCAGTTCACGGGGCCACACCGTCGGCAAGATGTTGGCCGTGGCTTACGTGGCCAGCGAATATTCCTGGCCCGGCTGCAACCTGTTGGTGGACATCAACGGCCGGTTGGCTCTGGCCAAAGTGACCCAAACCCCCTTCTTCGATCCCGCCGGGGCGCGGATGCGGGCCAAGCCCCAGGATGACGCCCTGCAAGCCAAACCGGAGGCCGTGCCCCCCCCGCCGTCTCAACCCGCCGGCACAACCCCTCGCCCGGCGACCGAGGAGGTGCCGCCGCCCGATCCGTCGGAGAGTAAGGCTGATGGAGCGGCAGATAAAACCGATAAAAAGAAAGATACGGCGGATAAAGGTGGGACGAGCGGCTCCAAGAGCGGCGGAGCGTCGCAGAAAGGGTCGAGCAACGAATGAACTCCCTGACCAAACGGTACAACACCATCGTCGTTGGCGTGGGGGGTATGGGCAGCGCCACCTGTTACGAATTGGCCAAGCGGGGCAAGCGGGTCCTCGGCCTGGAGCAGTATGACATTCCCCACAATCAAGGCTCCTCCCACGGCTACACCCGCATCATCCGCCTGGCCTACTACGAGCATCCCTCCTATGTGATGCTACTCCACCGGGCCTACCATCTGTGGCGGGAGATTCAGAACCGGGCCGGGGAGCAACTGCTGTATCTGACCGGCTCCATCGACGCCGGGCCGGCCGATAGCTGGGTTTTCAAAGGCTCGCTCCAATCCTGCCTGGAACACAACCTCGACCACGAGGTGCTGACCGGGGCGGAGGTCAATCAGCGTTTCCCCGGCTACGGCCTGGCCTACGAAACGATGGCCCTCTACCAGCCGGAGGGGGGCTTTTTGACGCCGGAGCGGTGCATCGTTTCCTACGTCTGGGAGGCGATGAAGCTGGGGGCGGAGATTCACGGGCGGGAGCGGGTGCTGGAGTGGCAGCCCTACGGCGACGGCGTGCGGGTCATCACCGACCGGGAGGTGTATGAGGCGGATAATCTAGTCATCACCGCCGGGGCCTGGAACTCCAATCTGGTCGATGTCAGCCGGGGCCTGGCCGTACCGGAGCGGCAGGTGTTGGCCTGGCTCCAGCCCCGCCGTCCCGAAAATTTCCGGCTCGATAATTTCCCCGTTTTCAACCTGCTGGTTGATGAGGGACGCTACTACGGCTTCCCCGTTTTTGGTGTGCCCGGCTTCAAGTTTGGCCGCTATCACCATTTCCAGGAGAGCGGCGACGCCTACCAGATCGACTACGAACCGAACCACCTCGACGAGGAGATGTTGCGGGAGTTTGCCGCCCGCTACTTCCCCGACGGCTGCGAGGCGACGCTGTCCCTTCACGCCTGTATGTTCACCAACACCGTCGATGGCCATTTTCTGATCGACACCCACCCGGTTTATCCCCAGGTCTCTTTCTGTGCGGGCTTCTCCGGCCACGGCTTCAAATTTGCCAGCGTCATCGGCGAGATTATGGCCGACCTGGCCGAACGGGGCGAGAGTCGCCACAACATCGACTTCTTCCGCGTTGAGCGGCTGACCGACGCCCCCCGCGTCCGGCTGGCCGACCAGACTGCGCCCCGTTTGGAGGATCGCATGTTGACCGGCCAAAATGCGCGGCTCCGGCCCGGCCCGGTTTCGTCCCCGCCGCCCCGGCGCGAGCGGCGGCGTGGTTCCCAGCCCACGCCTGGCCAGCGGGAAGCGTATGGGGCCGAACCGTCTCCCCTGGCCGAGTATGGTCAGGGAGCGATTCGTCCGTTTTGGTAGGCATCAATATGAACCCGAATGACAATATGGTACAATTAAAAGCAAGAGTTTAACCTC
>CAZWZZ010000246.1:0-8086 GCA_964638395.1 uncultured Caldilineaceae bacterium | reverse complement strand
GGTAAGGGGCTAAGTCTAAGCGCATCCGACTTGGTCCCTTACTCGACATAGACAACCAATCTTCACACCTAATCTCAAGCAGGTTCGACGGGCATCATCCCTTGAACTTGGAAGTCGAGCCAATCCGGTAGTGCCAAACAGTTCGTACTCCCATAGGGTGACGAAACCTGGCTACCACTCAAACAAAATATACCAAGAGAGGACATAGAGAAGCCGTATGGAAATTGTGATACCCATTATCGTCGGGCTAATCGCTTTAGCCGTGGGTGCCGCCGCTGGTTATACCTACCATCGCAATATAGTTGACCAGAAAATCAAATCGGCGGATGCCAGGGCGCAAGAGATTATTGCCGACGCTGAGGCTGAAAGCAAAGAGTTAAAAATCCAGGCCAAAGAAGAGTCGATCAGCTTACGCAATGAAGTTGAAAAGGAAAATAATCGCAAACGACAGGAGCTGGATCGTCAAGAGGAGCGATTGCAGAAACGGCAGGAAAACCTCGACCAACGCTTTGAAAACCTGGAAAAGAAGGAACGAATCCTCAACAAACGTCAGAGCCAGATTGACCGGCGGGCCAACGAGATCGACAAGCTGAACCAGGAACGTATGGCCGAGCTGGAGCGTATCTCGGCGATGACCAAAGATGAGGCCAAGGAAGAGTTGTTGAAAATGATCGAGGTCGATGCCCGCCAAGATATGGCCCGCATCATTCGCCAGGCTGAGGCCGATACCAAAGAGATCGCCGACCGCAAGGCCCGCGAAATCGTCACTCTGGCCATCCAGCGAATCGCCACCGAGCAGGTGTCGGAGACGACGGTCTCGGCGGTGCCGCTGCCCAACGACGATATGAAAGGGCGGATCATTGGCCGGCAAGGGCGCAACATTCGCGCTTTTGAAAACGCCACCGGCGTCGATGTCGTGGTCGATGATACGCCGGAGGCCATCATCCTGACCGGCTTCGACCCCGTGCGGCGGGAGGTGGCTCGACTGGCTATGAGCCGCCTGATTAGTGATGGCCGCATCCATCCGGCCCGGATCGAAAAGTTGGTCAACAAAGCCCGCGATGAAGTCAACCAGGTCATCAAAGAGGAGGGGGAGCGGGCGGCCTACGAAGCGGGCGTGCATCGTCTGCATCCCGACATCGTCAAACTTCTGGGCCGATTGAAATATCGGACCAGCTACGGCCAAAACCAGCACCATCACGCCGTGGAAGCCTCCCGCATTGCGGTGATTATCGCCAACGAAGTGGGGGCCAACGTGGAAATTTGCCGGGAAGGGGCGCTGCTGCACGACATCGGCAAGGCCGTTGACCACGAGATCGAGGGTCCCCACGCCATCATCGGGGCCGACATCGCCAAACGGTGTGGGGTCAATGCCAAAGTCATCAACTGTATCGCCTCCCACCACCACGAAGTCGAGCAGGAGTCGCTGGAAGCGGTCATCGTCGAGGTGGCCGATGCCATCTCCGGGGCCAGGCCCGGCGCTCGGCGGGAGAGCCTGGAGAATTACATCAAGCGTATCAAGGCCCTGGAGGATGTGGCCAACTCCTTCACCGGCGTTGAGGAATCCTACGCCATCCAGGCCGGGCGGGAAATTCGGATCATGGTTCGGCCCGAAGAGGTGGATGATTACTCAGCCATCAAAATGTCCAAAGACATCGCCCGCAAGGTCGAAGAGTCGCTGGAATATCCGGGCCAAATCAAAGTAACCGTCATCCGCGAAACCCGGGCGACCGATTACGCTAAGTAGTTCTACAATGTCACATTCGCCCCCCTAGCCCCCCAGCGGGGGGAATCTCGGACTTTGCTCCCTCCTTTGGGAGGCTGGGGGGGCTTTTCAGGGTCAAATTATGTTAATGTGACATTGTCGAAGTAGTCAAAGAAATCACCCGTTTGGGTAGTGACAAGATTGTGAAAAAAGTTATTATTACTTGATTTACTATATTTCAGATTCGTAGAGCGAATCTGAAAACTTAGCGTTGTTCCCGAATACGGGAGTTTCAATAATAATATAATACCCCAATCGCGCTGTGGCGATGTCCCCATGCTGCGTTTGGGGTGTTTTTATTTTCCAGGAGGAATGGTCAATGCGTAAAGTGTCTCACCCTATGCCACCGGGCTTACCCCCCAAACAGGGGCTATATGATCCCCGGTTCGAACATGATGCCTGCGGGGTTGGCTTCGTGGTCAACATCAAGGGTAAAAAATCAAACGAAATCTTTCGACAGGCGCTAACGGTCCTGGAGAATTTGGTTCACCGGGGCGCAGTCGGGGCCGAACCGAACACCGGCGACGGCGCGGGCATTCTGTTTCAAGTGCCCCACGCCTTCTTTAAAAAAGAGTGTGCCGAGTTAGGCTTCGAGCTGCCTGATCCCGGCCAGTACGGCGTGGGTATGATCTATCTGCCGCCCGACGAAACGGAGCGGCGGGCCTGTGAGGAGCGGTTTGAGGCGGTGGTCGCTGCCGAAGGGCAAGAGGTGCTGGGTTGGCGCACCGTGCCCACCGACGGCAGCGGTCTGGGGGCCACGGCCAAATCGGTCGAGCCGGTCGTGCGCCAGATTTTCATCAAGCGGGCCGCCGACATCGCCGCTGATATGGATTTTGAGCGGAAACTGTACGTCATCCGCAAATTGGCCCAGAACGCCATCCGCTACGCCGGCGATTTACCGGGCGGTATCTATTTTTACGTCACCAGCCTTTCTTACAAAACCATTGTCTACAAGGGCATGCTCATCACCCAGCAGCTTGAGGAGTTTTACCCCGACCTGGCCGACCCGACCGTCGAGACGGCCCTGGCCCTGGTCCACTCCCGCTTTAGCACCAACACCTTCCCCAGTTGGGAGCGGGCGCACCCCTATCGCTATCTGATTCACAACGGTGAAATCAACACCTTGCAGGGCAACGTCAACTGGATTCACGCCCAGCAAACGATGTTTGAGTCGAGCCTGTTTGGGGAGGATATGGCAAAAGTGCTGCCCATCATCAGCCCCGACGGTAGCGACTCGGCGATGTTTGATAACGTGCTGGAGTTCCTGACGCTGGCCGGTCGTCCCTTGCCCCACGTGATGATGATGATGATCCCCGAACCGTGGTCCAACCACGAAAGTATGAGCGACGAGAAAAAGGCGTTTTACGAATTCCACAGCACGCTGATGGAGCCGTGGGACGGCCCGGCCTCGATTGGCTTCACCGACGGCATTCAGGTGGGTGCGGTGCTGGACCGGAACGGCTTGCGCCCCTCCCGCTACTACGTGACCAAGGATGACCGGGTGATTATGGCCTCGGAGGTGGGCGTGCTGGACATTCCCCCGGAGCAGGTGCTTTACAAAGGTCGCCTGGAGCCGGGCCGGATGTTCCTGGTCGATACCGCCGAGGGGCGCATCATCGGCGATGAAGAGTTGAAGCATAGCTATGCGACGGCCCAACCCTATCGTGAATGGTTAGATGAATATCTGGTCACTCTGGAAGAATTACCGGCCCCGGCCTACACCGATGAGTGGTTCCTGGCCTGGGAGCAGAACGGCAAGTCCCCGGCTCCGGCTCCGGCAACCAATGGCAAGAAGGAGACGCCGACGCTGTTGAGCCACGAGAATATTTTGCAACGGCAGCAGGCTTTTGGCTACACCTTTGAAGATTTACGGATGCTTATCGGGCCGATGGCTGAAAACGGCATCGAGGCACTGGGGGCGATGGGCCACGATAGCCCGCTGGCCGTCCTGTCCGATAAACCGCAGGCCCTCTACGACTACTTCAAACAACTTTTTGCCCAGGTGACGAACCCGCCGATTGATGCCATCCGGGAGGAGCTGATTACCGCCACCGAGGTGATGATTGGCTCGGAGCGGAACCTGCTCGAACCGACGCCGGAAAATTGTCGCCAGATTAAGCTCAAACACCCCATCCTGACCAACAAAGAGCTGGCTAAATTGCGCTACATCGACGTGCCCGGCTTCAAAGCGACCACCCTGCCCATCCTCTATCCGGTTGATGCGGGCGGGCCGGGGTTGGAACAGGCGCTTGAGAAGCTCTACCAGGCGGCCAGCCAGGCCATCGAGGAGGGGTACAACATTCTGATTTTGTCCGACCGGACCATTGACCGGGACAACGGGGCCATGCCCGCACTGCTGGCCGTCTCCGGTCTGCACCACCATCTCATCCGGGAGGGAACCCGGACGCGGGCCGCCCTGGTGTTGGAGTCGGGCGAACCCCGCGAGGTGCATCATTTTGCTACCCTCATCGGCTACGGCGTCAGCGCCATCAACCCCTATCTGGCCTATCAAACCCTGGCCGATATGATCCAACAAAAAATGTTGACCGACATCGACTATGCCCAGGCCGAGGCCAAATATATCAAGGCCGGGGCCAAGGGCGTGGTCAAGATTTTGTCAAAGATGGGCATTTCGACCATCCAGAGCTACTGCGGCGCTCAGATTTTTGAGGCGCTGGGCCTGAGCCAGCAATTTGTCGATAAATACTTTACCGGGACGGCCTCCCGCATCGGCGGCATCGACATCAACGTCGTGGCCGAGGAGGTCAAAATCCGCCATCGCCACGCCTTCCCGGAGCGGCAACTGAATGGCCGCACCCTGAACGCGGGCGGGCAATACCAGTGGCGGCACGACGGCGAGCATCACCTCTTCAATCCCCAGACTATCCACACCTTGCAACGGGCCTGCCGCACCGATGATTACGAGGTGTATCAAAAATATGCCGCCTTGATTAACGACCAGAGCGAAAAGCTGGGCACGCTGCGGGGTTTGTTAGATTTCAAATTCGAGGCCGAGCCAATCCCTCTGGAAGAGGTGGAGTCGGTCGAGGCGATCTGTCGGCGGTTCAAGACCGGGGCGATGTCTTACGGCTCCATCAGCAAGGAGGCGCACGAGGGGCTGGCCATCGCCATGAACCGCATCGGCGGGAAGAGCAACACCGGCGAGGGGGGCGAAGACCCGGCCCGTTTCACCCCCGACCCCAACGGCGACTCCCGCAAGAGCGCCATCAAACAGGTGGCTTCCGGTCGCTTTGGCGTCACCAGCGAATATCTGGTCAATGCTAAGGAAATTCAGATTAAAATGGCCCAGGGGGCGAAGCCGGGCGAGGGGGGCCAGTTGCCGGGGCGCAAGGTCTATCCCTGGATTGCCAAAGTGCGCTTCTCGACGCCGGGCGTGGGCCTGATTTCGCCGCCGCCCCACCACGATATTTACTCTATCGAGGATTTGGCCGAGTTGATTCACGACCTCAAGAACGCCAATCATCACGCCCGAATCAACGTCAAGCTGGTCTCGGAGGTGGGGGTCGGCACCATCGCCGCCGGGGTGGCCAAAGGGCACGCCGATGTGGTGCTTATCAGCGGCTATGATGGCGGAACCGGGGCCTCGCCCCGCTCCAGCATCAAGCACGCCGGGCTGCCGTGGGAGTTGGGCGTGGCTGAAACGCACCAAACGCTGGTCCTGAACAACCTGCGAAGCCGGATCGTGGTCGAGACGGACGGCCAGCTTAAAACCGGGCGGGATGTGGTTGTTGCCGCCCTGTTAGGCGCGGAGGAGTTCGGCTTTGCCACCGCCCCGCTGGTGGTGTTGGGCTGTACGATGATGCGCGTCTGCCATATGGATACCTGTCCGGTCGGCGTGGCCACCCAGAACCCGGAGCTACGGAAAAAATTCACCGGCGACCCCAGCCACGTGGTCAACTATTTCCATTTCGTGGCCGAGGAGATTCGGCAGTTGATGGCTCAACTGGGCTTCCGCACGGTCGATGAGATGATTGGCCGCGTCGATAAATTGGCGCCGCGCCAGGCGGTGGACCATTGGAAGGCTTACGGTCTCGACTTCTCCAACATCCTCTACCAGCCGAATGTGCCGCCGGAGGTGGGGCGCTACTGCCAGATTCCGCAGGACCACGGCCTGGAGAAGGCGCTGGATAATGAGGTGTTGCTGGATTTGTGCAAACCGGCCCTGGACAATGGCGAGCCGGTGGCGGCGACCTTACCCATTAAAAACATCAACCGGGTGGTAGGAACCATCCTGGGTAGCGAAGTGACCCGGCGCTACGGCGGCGAGGGGCTGCCGGAGGATACCATCCGCCTCCGTTTCCACGGCTCGGCCGGCCAGAGTTTTGGGGCCTTCGTGCCGAAAGGTATGACCCTGGTTCTGGAAGGGGACACCAACGATTATTTGGGCAAAGGCTTGTCGGGCGGGAAGCTGATTATCTACCCGCCGGCCGAATCAACCTTTGTGGCCGAAGAGAATATCATCATCGGCAATGTGGCCTTTTATGGGGCCACCGGCGGTGAGGCGTACATTCGCGGGATGGCCGGGGAGCGGTTCTGCGTCCGCAACAGCGGCGTTCACACAGTCGTTGAGGGCGTGGGCGACCACGGCTGCGAATATATGACCGGCGGGCGGGTGGTTGTTCTCGGTGCGACCGGGCGCAACTTTGCCGCCGGGATGTCGGGCGGCGTGGCCTATGTGCTGGATGAGGCCGGGGATTTTGCCAGCCGTTGCAATCAGCAGATGGTCGATCTGGAAACGTTGGAGGATGCGACCGAAATCGCCGAGGTCGAGGGGATGATTCGCCGCCACGCCGACTACACCAACAGCGAGTTGGCCTGGCGGATTCTGGGCGACTGGGACAAGAAGGTTCCGAAGTTTGTCAAAGTGATGCCCAAGGATTATAAGCGGATGCTGGAAGCCTTCGACCGTATGGAGGCCGCCGGTCTCAGCGGTGAGGAAGCGGTCATGGCCGCCTTTGAGCAGAATAAGAATGACCAGGCTCGGGTGAGTGGAAATTAGTATTTAACCAAGCAAAAACTTCCTGCCCAACGAACAAGAAGTTTACCACAGAGGCACGGAGAAACAGAGAAAAAATTTACCAGCCACATATCACCCAACGCTCTCCGAATAACCGCCCCCCGCTCGGCGATGAACTCGCCGAGCTACCGAACAGCACCCCATCAATGGGGTTTTAGCAAAAAGCCGGATTGATCCGGCGCTGTTTGGTAGCCCGGATCATTTATGTCCGGGTGGGGGCGGTCAAAAAGAGAGGTCGTTTGCAACAGTGGTAGCTAGAAAGTAAAAAACTCTGTGTCTCCGTGGTTCAATACTTTTCAGTTCCGCTGGGCCACAGGTTAGGAGGAGGATATATAAAATGGGTAAACCAACCGGATTTATGGAATATGAGCGGGAATTGCCGCCCCACCGCGCCCCGAAGGAGCGGTTGGGGGATTGGCAGGAGATGCACCTCCATTTTCCCGATGAAAAGTTACAGGTTCAGGGCGCACGCTGTATGGATTGCGGCATTCCCTTTTGTCACACCGGGTCGATGTTGAGCGGGATGGCTTACGGCTGCCCCATCAACAATCTCATTCCCGAATGGAACGATTTGGTCTATCGCGGGTTGTGGCGACAGGCTCTGGACCGCTTGCTGAAAACGAACAATTTCCCCGAATTTACGGGGCGGGTCTGTCCCGCGCCCTGCGAGGGGTCCTGTACGTTGGCCATCAACGAACCGGCGGTGGCTATCAAAACCATCGAGGCGGCCATCATTGATAAAGCCTTCGATGAGGGCTGGGTGACGCCGGAGGTGCCGGATCACCGCACCGGCAAGAAGGTGGCCGTGGTCGGCTCCGGGCCGGCCGGGCTGGCCTGCGCGGCGGAGCTGAACAAAGCTGGGCATACGGTCACCGTGTTTGAGCGGGCCGACCGGATTGGCGGCTTGTTGATGTATGGCATCCCCAATATGAAGCTGGACAAAAAGGAGGTGGTGCAGCGGCGGGTCGATTTGATGGCCGCCGAGGGCGTCACTTTTGTGACCAACACCGAGGTGGGCAAGAATTTCCCGGCGGAGCGGTTGCTGACCGAGTTCGATGCCGCCGTACTGTGTGGCGGGGCGACCAAACCGCGTGACCTGCCGGTGGAGGGGCGGGACCTGCAAGGGATTCATTTTGCGATGGATTTCCTGGGGGGGAATACCAAACGGTTGCTGGATGGCGAGACGACTAACGGCAGCGGCGGGATGTACAGTGAGTATATCTCGGCCCAGGATAAGGATGTGATTGTCATCGGCGGCGGCGATACCGGCACCGACTGCGTGG
>CAZWZZ010000245.1:705-8086 GCA_964638395.1 uncultured Caldilineaceae bacterium | reverse complement strand
GGGGGGGTGGCGAGCGACATAGCTCCGAAGAATCGTCTTATTTGAAAGGTATTGGGACTAGGACTTACGCAGTTGCCGTATTTTACCCCCCTCAATCCCCCCGAATCGGGGGGAAGCTGGCTCCTCCCCCGCTGCAGGGGAGGCTGGGAGGGGGTTTCGTGGGTGAACTGCGTAACTCCTAATGGACGAAACCTTTAGGGTCTGGCTCCAAAATGAGGGAATCGTGGCGACAGAGAATAGAGACATCATGCAGGTGGAGTGTCAGGGTTGCGGCTGCCGGGTGGGGTTCGATGTGGCCGATTGTCCCTGGTGTGGGGCGTCGCTGGCTTATAGCCGGCCATTGGCGGGGAGCGGCCCGGAGGCGGCCTGGCCCTGGCCCGGCTTTGAGGTGACGACCCCGGCGGTGGCCGATCTGCGGCAGGCCGGGCTGCCGCTGGAGGAGACGACCTATCTGGCGCTGGGCGGGGGGTTGGGCAGCTTTGCCTGGGCCGATCATCTGGTCATCCACGGGGCCGACCCTGGGCATATCGTGGCTATCGGGGTGGAGAGCCGGCCGTATGGCCGCTGCCGGCGGCTGTGTCGCCGTTCGCAGATCCCGGATTATGAGCGGCTGCGGAGCGACTCCGGGGCCACGCCGGATAATATCTGGGGCTGGCCGGGGTATGCCCTGCGGGAGATGGGGGCGGATGTGGGCCGGGGGCGGTTGGGGCAGGCGGCCGGCCTGGCCTGGCAGATATTCAGCGAGCCGGTGCTGGCCGAACCGTTTACGCCCCAATCCTGCCGGGTCTTTGCCTCGGTGGATCGGGAGGCGGCCCGTATCGGCTGGGCGGATATGTGGCGTTTTGGGCGGGTGTATGGCCTGCGGCTGTTGGCGGATGGTCGCTACGTGGTGGCCTATTCCCAGACGACGCCCCGCCGGGCCAGGCCCCGGCTGATCGTGGCCCGGTATGTCCACGTGGCCGTGGGGTATCCCCGGCTGCGCTTCCTGCCGGATCTCCAGGCCCATCGCCGCCAGACGGGGGATTTTCAGCGGTTTGTCAATGCTTATGAAGATCACGACCACGTCTATGAGCAGTTGCGGGCGCAGGGGGGCACGGTCCTGCTGCGGGGGCGGGGTATCGTCGCCTCGCGGGTGTTGCAACGGCTGCACGAGGAGCGGCAGCAGCAGCCCCAGCTCAACATTTTGCATCTGATGCGCCATCCCATCCCGGAGGGGGCCACCTACCGGGGCCGGCAGCGGGTGGCCGCCCATCATATGGAGTGGCAGCCGTTTAATTTCCCCAAATCCAGCTTTGGGGGAGCGCTGCACCGGGAGTTGGCGGCGGCGGATGGGCCGGAGCGGGCGGCCCTGTTCGAGCGGTGGGGGGGCACGACCACGGCCAACCGCCGGGCCTGGCGGGAGATTGTCCGCACCGGGCTGGCCGAGGGCTGGTATCAACACCGCTTTGGGGCGGTGGAGCGGGTGACGCTGCGGGAGGGGAAATTGGTGGTGGTCATCTGTAGCCGGAGCGCCTTCAACGAAAAGGTGACGCTCCCGGTCGATTTTATCATCGACGCCACGGGGCTGGATAATGAGCCGGGCCGGAATCCGTTCTTGAAGGATATGGTGGAGACGTACCACCTGCCGCGCAACCCGCTGGGGCAGATGACGGTCACGCCCGATTTTGAGATTGCCGATTTGCGGAATGGGCCGGGGCGGGTGTTTGCCGGGGGGATTATGACGGCGGGCGGTTTTTTTGCGCCGGTCGATAGTTTTGTCGGGTTGCAATATGCGGCCCAGCGGAGCGTCGCCGCGCTGGTCGGGGTGGGCGGGCCGGGGCTGCGCCGCCTGGGGCCGCTCCGCTCGACGGGGCAATGGCTGCGTTGGGCGCTGGGGGTGCGGCCATGACACGATATGGCGAAAATGTCGCTCCCCTACCCCCCCAATGGGTGGCATCTGGCTTTGGCTCCCCCCTATGGGGGGACGGGGGGGCGACATGACCCCGACGTTGGCCGGCCGCTGGCAGACGCGGACGGTGTTGTTGGCTACGCTGGGCCTGCTGATTACGCTGGGCTTTGGCTGGCTGTACGGGGATTTTGGGACGCCGTTGGCTTTGTTGGGGTATGTCTGGCTGGTGGGGCTGGCCTGGGATGGGCTGTATGATTCGTTGCAAAGTCTGCGCTGGGAGGGGGATTGGCCGCCGCTGTTTTTTGCGTTGGGCGGGCTGGCGGAGGGGCTGCTGTTGTGGGGGCTGGTCCGGGCCGATTCGGTCTGGGCGCTGGTGGGGCTGGCCACGCTGCCGGGCGTGAATCCCGGCCTAACGTTGGCCCAATTCGCAGCCCATTACGGCACCGTCTGGCTGGTGACGTTCCTGGTGATGTTGGGGCCGCTACGGGTGGTGTCGCTGGCCTGGCGTTTCCGGGGGGGGGCGTGGTGGTAGAGGGGGGAGCGGGTTCATCCTGCGCCGCCATGTTCGGCTAAAATCTGGTCGATGAATTGCTGCATCCGGTTGTAGTGGGTTCCCTGCCAGTAGACCCGGTCGCAGCCGGGGCAGTAGTGGAAATCGTCGTAGTAACGCTCGGTCTGGGGGGGCAGGCGGTCGAGGATGGCGGTTTTGGCCACGGCCCGGAGGGGGCTGTTGCAGTGGAGGCAGCGATGGAAGGGCTTGATGACATCAAAGAGGTTAAAACGCTGTAGCACTTCGATCAACTGTTGGCGGGGATTGGTGTAGCGCAGGCAGTAGCCGTAGGTGACGATGCTCCGTTTCAACAGGCCCCGGTCTCGCGTTAGCAGGATGCGCTGTTCCCGGCTGGCAATCTCGGCCAATTCCTCATCCTCATAATCGTTGCGATACAGGGTGTCGAAGCCGAACATCCGCAGATAGGCGGCCAACCGGCCCAGATGGACATCGAGGATGAAGCGCGGCTCGGCCAGGGGAGGCGGCTTGACCCGCGACAGGGCGGACACGTCGAGGCTGCGAAAATGGGGATAGATGGCCAGATGATCCCCATCCCGCACCAGGTAGCCAAAATCGACCGAGTGGCCGTTGGCCAGGATTAGCTCCACCTCCGGGTGGGGAATCCCCAACGATTCGATAACATCCTTGACCGTCGTGCTGACGGTGAAGGGATAGATCAGGATGCGCTGCCGCTTGCGCGGCGGCAAAAAAAAGTTGAGATCGGCATAAAAACGAAATGTGGCCGACAATTGAGGAGAAGCAGACTCCTCCATAGATCATCCTCTAGGAGACTGTTTTAAAACAGCTTCTAAAAAACGTAAGCCGTAAAACGTAAAAATTTGGCGACATAGCGGCCATTACGCTTTACGTTTTTCGTTTTACGGGCGGTCAGATGTCAATCTAACTTGAACCACGCCAACGTAACATCCAATTTTTGCACTAACTTGGCATCTTACCCATCAAAAACAGTGCCATCAGCAATAAGTTGCTGTTCAGCGGCTCTGTTTGCCAGCGCGACATCCCCTTTGATGGTTACATTTTTGCCAAATTTGATGTCCCCCTTGACCGTCAAGCGTTGGCACTCGATGAGGGAGGGAGCGCCGTGGGGAAAACGGGCCTCCATCTGGTCGATCAGTTTGTAGAAAGCCGAGTCTAACGACACCACGACCTGACCAAAGGTGCGTGCAGGGCTGAGAATGATGCGGAAATCATCGGTCAACAGGTAGGCATCGGAGCGGACGGCCAACAGATCGTCGGTCGTTTTGACCGGGGCGAAACGGCTGCGCGGCACGCGGACGGCCCCGGCCCCCTCGAAGACGGCAATGGCCGACCCCATCGCCGTTTCCAATTGGTAGACCGGCGTCGAGTCGCTATCGCGGGGATCGACGGTTTTGCTGTTGCGGATCATCGGCAGGCCCAGGATGTTATCTCTGGCTTCCAGCACCGCTTTCAGCGTCGGTAAATTGAGCCACAGGTTGTTGGTGTTGAAATATTTGTGGCGGGTAATGTCCTGGAATTGATCTTCATCCTCCGCCAAACATTGGGCCGACTCCCGCAGTAGCAGTTGGCCGTCGGGCCGTTGGGCCAGATGGCCCCCCTTTTTATCCGCCTCGGTCCGGTCGGCCACCTCCATCATAAAGGGTAGCTCATTCTCGACAAAGTAACCCAGAATCGAGGGATCGACCACGGCCCCCAGATTGTCGGAATTGGAGACAAAGGCATACTCATACCCGGCCTCGAGCAGCCTATCCAGCATCCCGCTGGTGACCAGGGCGGTGTAGATGTCGCCGTGGCCGGGGGGGCACCACTCTTGGTCGGGGTCGGCGGGCCAGGTGGCCGGGCTGAGGTCGGCCTGGGTGACTTTGGGCACTTTGTGCTGCAAAAAGTCGAGCGGCAGATCGCCGCCCAACTCCGGATATTCTTCCAGCGCCGCCAGCGAGTCGGCCTGGGTGACGAAACTGTTCATCAACAGCAGCCGCACCCCGGTCGCCTGGGCGTGGCGGGCGATGATGTCCAGGAAACTCAATCCCTCTTTGACGGTCAGGAGCGATTTGGCCTGATCGAGGCCCATACTGGTTCCCAGGCCCCCATTCAGCTTCACAAAAAGCGTTTTAGACAGCACCGATTCACCCCGCCGGGCCAGGGCTTGGTCAAAGGTTTCCGCATCCGGCAGACTTTTGACCGGCTCGATGTCCGCTTCGGGAATGAAGCCGGTCTGCCCCTCGACCAGTTGAGCATAGTAATGGCGGAAGGTCTTGATGGCAATGTCGGGCAGCCCTTCCTTCTTCATTTTTTGGGCAAAGGGGTGGAAGTTTTTAGTGAGTTGGGGCATGTCTCCTAAGCCTCCTGTTAAGTTTACGACAAATCAAGGGGGAAGGGCGTGGCCCTGCGTGCGCCTACAAGTCGTTGACCAAATTGCTAAGGTTGTATAACTGGACCCCATACAGTTGATCCATCAAGTCGGCCAACTCCTTGACCAACCTGACAATGGCCGCTCGTTGCGCCTTGATAGAATTTTTGAGCCGAAGATCTGAGTTTTCCGAACCGCCCTGGTAGGCGACCTTATCCAGTTCAGTATCTAAATTTTTGAGATATTGATCCAGGCGCTTAGTAATACTCTTAATTTCTAGCTCAAAGGTGCGTAAGGATAGCTCATCCCGGCAAGCGGGCAAGAGCAAATTATTCGCCCGATTCGTAACCGCCGCGCTGTCCGGCATCGAAACGGGCACCGGCTCTTGAGGGCTAACCAAATTACGCCGCACTTCCAGGAAGTGTGTCGCCGCGGCAAAGAGCCACTTTAATTCATGATTGATGGTATCCTGCGTTTGAATATCCAGATCAGAGTATGTGACAATTTTACTGGTAATGGCATATCCCAGGAGCCGCAGTTTAGCCATGACGCCTTTAGTATCTGTCCCTAGAGTACGATGGCGTTGTTGCTTATTCGCAGGGAGTCCGGATTGACCGGCGCTGGAATTATCGGCATTTGACACGCTCCCGCCACCGGCCCCCGGCAACGTGTCATTTGAAAAAAAATCGGTCGGCTCCCCCCCGGACCATTTCGCTTTACCGGCATACAGTCGCCGAGCCGTGCCCATTGTTTGATCGGTATCATCCTCTTTAGCCCGCCGGAACTCCTCTTCCCACTGCTCCCACCGACCGGTTGGCGGCTCCTGTCGCAGTTCGGACAGTATCACCCATTCGTCAACATTACGGAGATAGCCGGCCGCCGTGGCATAGGCCGCCCGCAGCCGATTCTCGGCGGAAATATCATACCAGGGACTACCCGGGTCCAACGGTTGGCCGGTGAGCGGGTTGTTGTAGGTAACTTCGGCTAAAACCTCGCCCAACGTGCGACATTTTTTGGTACCCACCCGTTGGGGCGGGCGGCCATGTTTGTTGTAATGGTCGATAGCCTGGAGGGAGGCTTCTACATCAAGCGTACTCTTCTCACCGATCACAAAGACCGGCTGCCCCTTGGTGGCTTCGGTCAACGCGGTTAGCAACTCTGAGTCACGGTCCCCCGCATTGATCTGCGCCATCCACTCTTTTGGGCCTTCTTTTTCCTGAGTGATGATGATTTTGGGAGGTAATTGCTGTGTTGTTTCCGGCTCAGATGAAGCCGGTTGCTGGGGGCGCAGCGTTTCGATCAAATCGGCGATTTCGATCAAACTCCGCCCCCGTTCGTGTCCGGCCTCAAGGAGGGCCTTGGCAATCCCGGCCTTGGTGTCCGGCCAGCCTTCGCTCAGTTGGCTGACGATTTCTTCCGGAACACCGGCAATGAAAGTAGCATCTTTGAAATTAGACATTCGCAAACCTCCCTATGTTAGTCCCCTTAGAATCCTTTATTGTCTTAGATACTCTGTAACTCAAGTAACTCGACAAGCTGATCAGGGCTGGTAACAAAAACGCCATAAGCCTGTTTCATCAGTTGGGCCATTTCTTGTAAAACTTTTACAATATTGCTACGTTCGCCTTTTATCTGATTTTGTAAAGCAACATTGCGCTGTCCCTCTGCACCCAATTGAGCTTCCTGAGTGATTAAGATTTTAAGATTCCGTAGATGGATATTAATTCGCTTAAATTGAGACTCGACCTGACCATCCCATAATTGCAGCGTGAAATCATCCACTGTATTTAATAATATATTGCTGGTTCCGGCTGATTGTTCTGCACCTTCTGGGACAGGAACCGGAACAGGCTGGCGACTATTCACTTCATTACGTCGAATTTTTTGAAAATGAGCCGCGGCGCTGAAAAGCCACTTCAACTCCTCATTGACAAAATCCTGATCCTCAACATCCAACCCAAACGTCGTCACGACGCCCGAAATAACCAATCCCCCAATGGCCAGAGGGCTAACTTTCGGTTTTTTCTTCAACCCGCCTAAGCGCCGTCTGCCCGTTTTCTGGCCTGTCGTTGTCTCAGACGCCTCTGGCTTGATGGCCGGAATATTCGACTCGACGGCGATGGCTGTATCAGAGGTGGCTTCCTGCAACGACGATCCGCCCAGCAACCGGTTGAGAACATTAGCGATTTGGTTGAAATGCTCCGGTGCCTCCGTTTCGTTGAGGTCGATGTATTGAATCCCGGCCAGTTGGTACTCCATCGCCACCGGGATGTCCGTCTGTCGCCACATCAGGGGGACAATGGTTTTGTTATGCCGTTCGGCCAGGTCTACCTCTTTACGGACGTTGACCGAGGCCGTCGAGTCGGGGGAGAGGACCAGGACAAATACCTTGCAATCTCGGATGCCTTCGGCGATTGAGGTGCGCCAATGATCGGCCAGAGAAATGTTTTCTTTATCGAACCAGGCAGAAAGACCCCGGTTAGACAATTCTTGGTGCAAGCGGGTGACGAACTCCAGGTCGCGGCGGGAGTAGCTGATGAAAATGTCGTTTGGTGTGTCATTTGGCATGAAGAAACTCCGTGTTTATCTGCTC
>CAZWZZ010000245.1:0-695 GCA_964638395.1 uncultured Caldilineaceae bacterium | reverse complement strand
CTGCTCTTTGTATTCAGGGAATAACGTTGGCTTTAATTCGACTCGCCGGCCGGGATCGGCACGCTTTCGCCGCTGTGGGCGGCGATCCAGGGGAACAAAATATCTTTGGCGGTGTGGGTCGGCAGGGCAAAGGCGATTCCTTCGGCCACGCCGCGATCTTCACTCTCCCGGATGATGAAGGTGTTGATGCCGATCATTTGGCCCTGGATGTTAATCAACGGGCCGCCGGAGCTACCCCGGTTGATGGCCGCGTCGGTTTGAATGAGGCCGTCGATGACGTGTTCATCCATTTCCAGGGCGCGGTTGAGACCGCTGACAATGCCGAAGCTGACCGAACTGGGAAAATCACCCAGCGGACTGCCGATGGCGTAGACGCTCTGGCCGGGGCGCACCGAGGAGGAGTCGCCCCATTTGATCGGCAAAATGTTATCAGCCGTGATTTTGATGACGGCCAAATCTTCGGTCGGGTCGGCCACAATCAACTCGGCAGGCACGTCCCGGCCATCGGCCAGCACCACCCGCAACTCGCGGGCACCCTCGACCACGTGGTTGTTTGTGGCCACATAGCCCCGACCATCAACAATCACCCCGGAGCCAACGACGCGCCCATCCTCCGGCCTGAAGCTCAAATTGAGATTTTGTTGGTTGATGATCGTCACCACCGAAGGAATGATCTCGGCGATGATGTCCTCCAT
>CAZWZZ010000244.1:0-8140 GCA_964638395.1 uncultured Caldilineaceae bacterium | reverse complement strand
ACGCCGGCGGCATATTTCCGCTCGGCGAAGTAAAGGGAGTCAATCGACTCCTCCCTTAACGCCTGTAACTCCGGTTGGGCATTGGCTACGACGATTCCCCCGTCAAATTCAAGCAGCATCAGCTTATCGTTGCCGCTATCCCCGGCGGTGACGATCCGGTTCGGCGTAAAATTTAGAAATTGGGTCAGGTAACGGATAGCGTTCCGCTTACCCGCCGCCGCCGGTAAGATGTCCAGGTCTTTACCGCTGGACCAGATCATGCGGTAGTTATCACCCTCCTGAGCCACCCGCTCCCCGACGCGAGCCGCCGCGGCCTCCGGGTCGGGACAGCCGTCGAGCGTGTAGCTGACTTTCAGGGGGGTGTTGTAATGGGCGGGCTGCAACTCGGCCCCTTCGATATCCTCGACGAACTGCATGGCCCGCTCCCGCGAGAATTGGGCCCGCAGATGCGTATCCCAGGCGGCCATGGGGGCCATTCCCCGCCGAAACGGGGGCAAGTATATTTCCGTGCCCACCAGGGCGATAATAGCTTCGGCCCTGGGTAGATTTTCTTCACTCAGGCCGTCCAACACTTCGGTCAATGTTCGTCCGGTTGACAAAAAGAGACGTAGCTCATCCGCTTCGCGCAACTGTTTGAGCTGCTCGGTCAATGTTTCCAGGGCCTCGTCATCACCGGTCAGCGTGTTATCAATATCAGAGGCTAACAGGGCCGGTACTTCTTTCATTATCATCTATCCTTTCACCCCGGTGGTGGCCACACTTTGCACGAACCATTTCTGGAAGAGCAGGAAGGCAATCAAGACCGGGATAGTCATCATAGCCGCGAAAGCCATAATGTCGCCCCACATTTTGGGATCCTGGCTGAAAAACTGCTGGAGGGCCAGGGGCAAAGGCCGGTACTGCTCGGTGCGGGTGACCATCAGCGGCCAGAGGAAGTTGCCCCAGCGGAGAATGAACTGCAAGATAGCCACCGTGGCAAAAACCGGCTTCGACAGCGGCACAACGATGCTCCAGTAAATCCGCAAGAAACTGGCTCCATCCACCAGCGCCGCCTCCTCTAAATCCTTCGGCAAATTGATAAAGAATTGGTAGAAGAGGAAGATCGACAGGGCATCGGCGATGAAAGGCACGATCTGCACCTGATAACTATCGAGCCAGCCAAAACGGTTGACCACCAGCAGCAGGGGAACCACAATGGCCTCGAAGGGGATGATAATCAGGGAGATGACGACGCTCAGGATGATGGCCCGTCCCCTGAAACGAAGTCGGGCTAACGAATAGGCAATCAAGCTGTTGACGATCAAGCCTATTGCAATCATCGAGCCGACGATGAAGACCGAGTTGAACATAAACAGGCCAAAGGACATCTGATCGAAAACATCGAAATAATTTTGGAGACCGATCTCGCCCCGGGGCACAAAGGCGTACAGCGTACTCATATCCCGCAACACCTGCGTTTCGGAGTTTTTGAGGGAGGAGATTATCATAAAGATGGTCGGAAACAGGAAAAAGATGCCCAGCACAATCAGGAACAGGTAATCAAATGCCAGGGTCAATCCTTTCCGAAGGCGATAAGCCAGACTGTGAGTTTCGTCCCCGGTCTCTTGGATTTGGGTCATTGTACTCATTATTCGACAGCCCTTTCTTCACGTAGAAATATTCTCTGAACCATTGATACCGCCAGGACGATAGCAAAGAAGGCCACGGTAATGGCCGAGGCATAGCCAATCTTCCCCTGCTGGAAGCCCTGATTGACGGTGTAAACCATCATCGTCATCGTGCTGCCCTGGGGATGGCCGGTTGGCCCCTGCATGACCCACACCTGGGCGAACAGGCGGAAGGATAGAATGGTGGTGGTGATGACCACAAACAGGGTCGTATTCCGCAGTTGGGGCAGGGTGATGTAGAAAAATTGTTGCAGCCGGTTGGCACCGTCGATGCGGGCCGACTCATACAGATAGTCGGGGATTTCCTGCAATCCGGCCAGATAGACGATCATCTGGAAGCCGACCCCCTGCCAGATGGATAGCACCATAATGGCCGGTAGGGCCAGGTCCGGGTTGTTGAGCCAATCGTAGGGACCCAACGCGCCAAAGCTGGCGAACTGAATGAACTCATTGACCAGGCCCCGGCCCGGATTGTAAAGAAAGGTCCAGATGACCGAAACCACGACCATCGTGATGACCGACGGGCTGAAATAAATGGTCCGAAACACGTTGATCGCCTTGAGCTTCTGGTTAATCAAGATAGCCAACAGCAAGGCTAACGACGTTTGGACGGGGACGACGATCAGGGCGAAATAAAAGTTATTAAAGACGGCCTGATAAAAAGTCTCATCCTGAAACATACGGGTAAAGTTACGCAACCCCACAAATTGGGTGGGCAAGTTAGGGTTAGGAACCAGGCGCTGGTCGGTGAAGGATAAGCCCAACGCCATCATAAAAGGGATAAACAGAAAAATCGTCAGCAAGATGAGCGCCGGCGTGGCAAAGAGCCAGGCCGTGATGGCCTCACTCTTGCGCCTCGATGAGGAATCGACTTGCGATGGCTCACCCGCTTGGGCTGGCACATTAACAGCCATTGTTGATTGCTCCTCTTTGAATAAATTAAAACGGCGGGAGACGCCTCAAGCGCCTCCCGCATCATTCAGCTTACAATCTTACAATTCCGGGGCCGGATAGCCCTGGTTATCTTCGATATCCTGGTCGATGGTCTCGACCGCGTCATTTAATTCTTCTTGAACATCAGCCCCGGTCACGATATTTTGCACAACTTCGGCAAAGGTATTGGTGATAACCGGATAGGCCGGCGTTTTGGGGCGGGGAATGGCCACATCTTCGGCCTGCAACTGCTGCACTAGGAGGTTCAGCGGGCCATCTTCGCCATACAGTTCCGACTGCTCAATCGCGCTCTGGCGAGCCGGAACCGCGCCGTTGGCATTGGTCATCCGCAGAATTTCTTCCGGCGAGGTCAGGAACTCGATGAAGGTCCAGGCGGCGTCCGGGCTTTCACAATTGGAGGTAATGCCCCAATTCCAGGAGCCCATCCCGGTCTTTGCTCCCTGACCAAGATCAGGCATCGGGATTAGCACCACATTGTCGCCCATATTTTCGCTGTGCGGACCCCACATCCAGTGGCCGACCCAGGACAGCGCAGTAATCTGCTCAATGTAGAAGTCGTCGTCGCCGGTCGGCTCGGAGATGGCGTAACCATCCTCAAAGAGGCTCTGGAAGAACGTCATCGCTTCGACCGACTCCGGGCCGTTGAGGACGCCATCGGCGCTCTGATAATCGGCACGATCAATCAGATCCCCTCCGTGGGACCAGACAATCGGGGAAAAGCCGTAGGTATACCATTCACCTTGACCATAGTTCATCTTCAGATCAAGGGCATATTGGACTTGTTCCAACGCTTGCAGCTTCTCTAGGGCATCGACAAACTCTTCTTTAGTCCACGGATCATCGACACCTTCAGGGATACGCACCCCGGCTTCTTCCAGATATTCCCGGTTCCCCCAGATAGCCAGGCCGGAGTCGAATTGGCCCAGACTGTAGAGGTTACCGGCGTAGGTTCCCTGGTCGATAATCGACGGCAGGAAGTCGTTCCGTACTTCTTCCGTGACGTAGTCGTCGATGGGGATCAGATAGCCGGACCAGGCGTAGTTATAGAGGAAAGGCCCGTCGAAATCGAGGGCGCAGGGCAGGTCGCCGGCCAGAGCGGCGGCGTTGACCTGGTCGTTGTAGCTCCCTTCGGGCAACTGCACGGCCTCAACCTGGACCGCATCGTGGGTCGAGTTGAACGCTTCGATGCTGGCTTCCAGGGCATCCCGCTCCTCCCCTTTACCGGAGTGGAACCAGATGTCGATGGTTGTCGCTTCAGCCGGTGCTTCTTCTTCCATCGCGGCTTCCTCTTCGGCCGCCGTCTCTTCCTCGGCCATTTCTTCCTCGGCCGCCGCTTCTTCTTCCTCAGCCGGCGCTTGTTCAGCCGCCGCCGGTTCTTCCTCGGTCGTTGTCGTTTCCTCTGCCGCGCCGCCACAAGCAGTCACAAAAAACAGAAGGGAGACGATCACTGCCAACGACATCCATAGCTTCTTTGCTTTCATGAGTATGTTTCTCCTTTGCTACATTTTAATCAATTTATTAGTGGGTGACTTTCAATTTAGATTCAGTTTCCTCCGCCAACTTTTTTACTTTGTCGGCTTGCTCTTTCACACTGTCGCGCCCTTGGTCCGGCATCTCGGCCAGCCGCTTACGCAAATCATCAATCTGTTGCCGTAAATCGGTCGCACTCTCTTCAATGTGTGCTTGCACCTTAGCCACATCCTGTTCAGCTCTCTGCTTGATGTCGCTACTTCGACCCCGCAATTGCGCTCGAGTTTTTTGGCCCGACTGGGGAGCCAAGAGAAGCGTTGCACCGGTACCGAGTACAGTACCAACTGCTAAGCCAATTAGAAAGTCAGCCATCCTATTTTGGTTTGACAATTAAACCACCTCCTCACCTACATATTAGCCTTTGGCTTATCCTTTTCATTATAGGGGTTACGTCCGCATCACCCCATACCAGGTTGGGTGATTTAAGGGTGAGAAACGAGTTGTTTTCCGCTCACCCACCTTAGTGAAAAAAGAGATCTCTGTCTACTCCTAACGGATAGGTTGATTCGACCAAACAGATCACCCACCTGGGCTATATCCCCGACCCGACTATCTCCCTCTCGTAACTAACAAGCCAATTTTGCCAACAGATAGCGAATCTGCGCTTTAAGCCGCCGAATGCCGCGCCCTCGCTACCGGACGTTGGCTGACCGGCATAGCCCAGGTGGGGCATATCCCCCTGAACCAATTCATCCCTTTGGACAGTCGATTAGCTCGAAAATCACTCAAGTTGGTATTCACCGCTGACCAATCAGATGATATGCTATGAATGAAGGAAGAAATATAAGGTAACATCGTTCGTTAACTAAACACACAAAGGAGTGTACAATGAAACAGAATACATTATTAGCCGAAATGGCGGCTGAATTTGTCGGCACGTTCCTATTGATTCTTATTGGCTGTGGCGCGGTGGCGGTCTCCGTCTGGACCGGCTCCTACGACCTGTGGGCAGTGGCCCTGATGTGGTTTCTGGCGGTGGGCCTGGGGGTGTATGCCGCAGCGGCCATCTCCGGCGGCCACATCAATCCGGCTGTGACCATTGCCGTAGCCACGTTTGATGAGGAGTTTAGCTGGAACAAGGTCCTGCCCTACATCGTAGCCCAGATATTGGGCGCGTTTGTTGCGGCAGCGGCCATTCACGTGGCCTACAGTGGCATCCTGGCCAACTTCGAGGTCGCCAACAACATCACCCGGGGCGCAGCCGGTAGCCAACTCAGCGCGATGGTCTACACCACCTATGCCCCCAACCCGGCCATCATCGGCACCAGCGCCGAAGCGATGGCCCAGGTGACGATGGGGCAATGGTTCGTCTCCGAGGTGATTATCACCGCCGTTTTGATGTTCGGCATCTTTTTCCTACTCGAAGCGGCCAATTCGGAACGACCGCTGGCCAACATGACCGCCGGCTGGATCGGTCTCTTGGTGGCCGCACTGGTGGCCTATGAAGCGCCGGTGTCGATGGCCGCCCTGAACCCGGCCCGCGATTTGGGACCTCGCATCTGGATTCTGCTGGCCGGTTGGGGGGAAATCGCCTTCCCCGGCCCGCGTGGCGGCTTCTGGATACCGACCGTCTCGACTATCGTTGGCGCGTTGCTTGGTGGAGGCTTATACCATTATGCCTATAAGCAGTTCTTTGGTGCCGCCGAAGCCGAGGAAGAAGCGGAGTTGGAAGCAGCGACAGCTTAGGCAACATTAAATCGTGGTTGGTTGGCCTGACCCCGGTTAAATATAGATAGAGCGCCTCGAAATCTAATCCACGCTTCAACAGAGTTATCTGAGGATAACTCTGTTTTTACTGTAAAAGATTACGCACCACGAACGAATAGGAGCAATTAAAATGACGAATAGTTACACCTACACGGCCCGCAACGCCGATAACCCGGAGCTGGTGGTCACCTTTACTCTGGTCGATGATCACCTGCGGCTAAGTATGCCCGCTATGTTCGAAATGATCGGTCAGCTCTCCGGGGCGGATGAAAAATTGAAGGAAGCCAAAGCGCACCTCAAGACCCAGATAAAGCCCGGCCTTGTCAAAGCCGTCGAGGCGATTTCCGGCCCGACTCATATCAAGGATGCCTCGGTTCAGGTGGCGGATGAGCGCTTCAGACTCAAAATCTGGCAACGATTGGCCGGTTTACGGCTGGCACCCTTTTGGCTCAATATGGGCCGGGTGGACAACCCGGAGGCAGCCGAGGCTTTTGACTCTGAGCTGAAAGCTCGCCAGGCTGACGCTGCCCGTCCGGGCCGTTTCTTTGGTCCCCTCGATTATTGGTTGGGCTGGGTCGGCCTGGGGCTACTTCTCGCCATTCTGTGGCGACGGGTCTATAATAGAGACGAATGGCGTGCGTAGCGCCAGGTTATGTCGATATTTTATAGATACTTTGGGCCTTCAGCGGGGGCGACAGTTCCCCAACCGGGGAGCTACAAATGAAACTTAATCTTGACAGACGAGTGGCCGTGCTGGGTATGGCCCGCATGGCCGATGCTTTCGGCAACTCTTTTCTAATCGTCGTCCTGCCCTTATACATCGTCAGCGGCAATATCAGCGGCGAACTCTTCGGTTTGACGGAGGCTCTGATCACGGGCATCCTGCTGGCCCTGTTTGGCCTGGTCAACAGCCTGACCCAACCCTTCGCCGGGCGGGTCTCGGACCGACTGGGCAAGCGAAAACTGTTTGTGATGATCGGCCTGGTTATCCTGGGCCTGGCCAATTATGCCTTTTCCCTGAGCGAGTCCTACTTGACGATGTTCATTATCCGGGCCATGCAGGGTTTCGCCGCTGCCCTGACGATTACGGCCAGTATCGCCCTGGTCAACGAACTGAGCGTGACCGGTAGCCGGGGCCGAAATATGGGTACTTACAACTCCTTTCGGCTGCTGGGCTTTGGCGTCGGCCCCCTGGCCGGGGGGCTGGTTGTCGAAAATGGCCCCTATATTTTGCCGGTAAGTGGCGGGCTGCAACTCAGCGGCTTCGAGGCCTCCTTCTACCTGGCCGCCCTCTCCGCCCTGGTCAGTCTGGGGCTGGTCGGCCTCTTCGTGGCCGACCCCCAGGAAACAAAACCCACCACTGAAAAATTAGCCTTTGCCGTCCGTGCCCAGGACTCCGAGCATATTCTGGACCCGATTTTTACCCTGGGTCTCTGTACGTTGGCCATGGCCGGCTCCATCGCCCTGCTCTCCTCCATCGAACCGCAGGTCAATGAACGGCTTGATCAGGGAGCCGTCTGGTTTGGGGTCCAGTTTGCCTCCTTTATCGGCGCGTTAGCCCTGACCCAACCTCTGGTCGGCTCGGCCAGCGACCGGTATGGCCGCCGCCGCTTTATCATTGCCGGCCTCATCTTCTTGATCCCCACCACCCTGGCCCAGGGGTTAGTGGTTACTTCGGAGCAGATGGTGGTGGCCCGCTTACTCCAGGGTATCTCTGGGGCGATGGTCTTCGCCCCGGCCCTGGCCCTGGCCGGTGACCTGGCCCGGAAGGAGCAGTCCGGGGCGCAACTGTCGGTGCTGACCGTTTCCTTTGGGCTGGGGCTGTCCTTTGGCCAGGTCGCCTCAGGCTTTTTGATTCGCTACGGCTTTGTAGCGCCCTTTCTCTTTGGCGCGGTCATCGCGGCGATTGGGGCAGGGCTGGTCTACACCCAGGTCGAGGAAACGGTGAGCGAAGAAACAGAGGGCCACGATCAAGAGGCAGTCGGTGAAGAAAGAATGAGCCTGTCGAAGTAAATTTCCACAAGAATCGAGGCGGCATGCCCTGATTTGGATAGTTACCCTAATTTAAACGAACGTCGCCGAACGATGAAAAACAAAAAAAGAGTCTGACCGTAGTGGTCGGACTCTTATTTCCACTGACTAAACCAACGTGGCGACAAGGGGTAGATAGATATAATATTGATTAGCGAGAGATAAAACTTTTCAGGTGATCCAGGAGACCATCGGCGGCAGCTTCTTGGGCGTCAGCCTTGCGTTGCCAACTGCCTGTGGTTTCGACATGT
>CAZWZZ010000243.1:0-8154 GCA_964638395.1 uncultured Caldilineaceae bacterium | reverse complement strand
ATCAAGCTCCGGCGCGGCTGAGACCTCCATCTTGACGGCGAGGGGCTGGCCGTCGCTGTCGGTGATGCTCAATTCGGCCCAGCCCAGCGGCAGCCCCTCATCGGCCAGACGGCGGGAGGTGGGCGTCGAGTAATTGTCGAGCAGATAGCCGACCGTGGTCGCGTCCCGCCCGCTACCCCAGCCCAGGCGCACCAGACAGGCGTGATCCGGCAGAGTCTCGGCCCGCTCCAGCAGGGCCTCATAGATACCCCTCGTAGCCGGCAGGCCGCTCAGATAGTGAGCCTCCAGCCGCAGATGGTAGCCATACAGATTGCGACACCCGGCCAGAATCAGTTCCGGCTCCAGGCGCAGGGTGTCCTGATGAAAGCGGTAAAAATTCTCATCCAGGCTGACGGTATGAAGCGAGGTCTGCTCGACGTTATCGGCCACCGCGCCGGGGATCGTTTCCACCAGCATGGCCAAATCCTCTTCCCAGCGCCCCGCCCGCTGGGTGTGGACGGCCACCGCCCGGATTACGGTCGGCTGGCTCAGGGGCCGGCCATCACTAACTTTGAAGGCCCGAAAGGGGTCCTCCTGAATCTTATTGAATCGAAACGACTTTTTCTCTAAATCAGCGCCATTCGTACCCCGCCACTCCTCCGGCATCTCCATATAAAGGAGGGCCGTGCGCAGCGCCCCTTTCAGCGAGGAGCCGGGGAGGTAGGGCCGGTCGCCGGTGCGGGCCACGGTCAACACCTCCGGGTGGCCGCTGCCCGCCAACCGCCCGCTGTACAGATCGGCCGCCGTCCCGGACACCGCCGCCTGCCAGCGGGCCACGCCCTGGCCCACAGCGGCATAGTGGCTGATAAAGTGGCGGGTGGCCAGCACGCTCTGGCCGACCTGCTCCACAAACTCGGCCTGGGCAACCGGGGGCAATTTCAGCATAAAGTCATCCATCCCGAAACGGTACAAACGCTCCCCGTCGATGACATATTCAAACGGCTCCAGAGCCACCCCACTGCCGGGATGGAGCGGAGTTAATGGCGTTACGTGAAAAAGATAGTTAGGCACAATTCACCCCCACAGGAAAAGCCAGGCCATATTGCACGACCTCCTTCTCGGTCCAATGAATATCCGACACAACCTGGCCATACCAATCCCGCAGGGCCTCGCCGGCGGGCAGGCGGGCCACGGCCCCCGGCTCCAGCATCAGCAGCGGCTTCTTCCAGGGGGAAGGTAGCGCCCCCTGCTCCCCCAGTTTGCCCCGCTTAACCCGCGTCTTGTAGGTGACCTCGGTCGGGTCCTGAGCGGCCGGCACCCAGGCGGACAGGCTGACAAAGCCGGTCGGCTGCTCGACCTGGGGCAGCAGGCCGTCGCTCTCCTCCAACAGCCGGGTGATCTTGAAAGCCCCCAGGCCGGTCGATTTGCGCTGGCCAAAGCCGTTCCGCTCGATCCAGCGCCACCAGGTTTTGACCTGCTCCAGATCCTCTCCCTCACCGATTTTATGCCAGATGTCGAAGCGGGCGGCGGCCCGGTAAAAGGTTTCTGTTTTCACGAAAAGCTGCCCCTGGCGGGCGCTGCCGGTGATGCGGTCGATGGCGGTGCGGGTGAGGGGCTGTTTCTTTTCCCAATCGCCCGGATCGGCGGTGCGGCTCTGGGCCTGAGCCAGAGTCTCGGCGGAGAGGTGGGCGGCCAGCGTCTGCCATTCGGCCAGGGGCAGGTAGGGCCGCTGCGCCCGCTGTTTGTGGCGCATGCCCCCCACGACCCGGTCGGCAATCGAGCCGCTGCGATCCGGGCGGGGCCGGGCTAGAACCGGCAGCGGCAGGGTCTCGGCCGGAAAGCCGGCGGAGACCAGCAGCGGTGGCTCGGCCCCGGTCTGGTAGCGGGCCAGAAACTCGGTGACGGCCTGGTTGCCGCCCGCCCCGCCGGTGTAGCGCAGCGCCCACATTAGATGGCCAAAGATCGTATCCGATTGGAGCCGGCTGCGAAAGGCGGCCAGCGGTTCGATGGTGACCCGGTAAAGTTTCATCAGTATTTTATCCATCCGCAGCGGCGGGCTGGCTCCCCGGCAATGGCAGGCTCTTAGCCTCAAGTTTGTTCAATATCTCCGCCACTGAAAAGCCCGCCGTTTTGGAAGCGGCCGGCTGGTGACCGGCCAATAAATCCTGATCGTTGAAATTGGTCAGCGACGTAATCCTGAACTGAACCTTGCCATAGCCCCGGCTGCCGGAGCCGCCCAGCGTGTCCAGTTCGACCAGCCGCAGCCCCTCCAGCAGATGCTTGAACAGAGTGCGGTCGGTCTGACCCCCATCGCCGGTATCAAAGATCCGGTAGCCGATTTCAAAATCGAAGGCGACCCCGGCCGGAACCCGCTCCATCGAACGGGGTTTGGCCTCCGCCGTGATGCGGTTGATGGTGTTTTCCTGCTTGATTTCGGTAATTGGCTCGCCTGCATCCTGTTTTTGTTTAAATTCTGTGCGCCATTTATCAGTCAGATAGGCATCGCGAACGATAAATCGAGTTGGCCCCAACGTACTTTCACCGGCGTTCGCCCCAAAAAGACGACAAATCAAGCAATTATCCCCATCACAGTTGCCTGCCTGGCTACCGGGTTTATGCACGTCACCGTAATCCCGATTTTTGAGAAATTTGCCCTTGCTATCTCTTTTGGGTTCCCCTGTTTCTTTATCAAGTTGATATGGTTGCGTATCAATCTTATTGTGCCGTAGCTCCAATAAAGCTCGCATCTTTCCTTTTAAGGATGACCCAGGCACATAAGGTAAATCTGTCAAAGGATGTTTGATGATGGGATTATCTAAACCGCCAATCTCGATGACATCGGGCGAACTGCCGATACGCAAGCCTGTTTCACAAATCAGGATGCCGCTGAGAGTTAAGTAATCGGTCAAGACTAATGTGTCGATCATCAGTTTCGCTCCCCACCGGCTCCATAATAGAAGCCGACTGTACTTTCAAAGAATTTTAAGAAGGCGTTGAAGTCATCTTTATCATCAATAGCATCTACACAGGTGTGAATATAATCCCGAAACTCTTTTGACACCCGGCCCCCACTACGCTTGCCTTGAATATAGCTGGCTTTAGATTTAAGCATTTTGACTAAGTAATAATGTGTCTTAAAGTCACTTTTTTTAACTTTCTGCTCCAAAGACTTGACATCAGCATAAAAGGCTCGTAGTTGACTACTTGAAACACGTTCTTGTTTATTCCTGCTATTGGCGAACATTTCGCCATAGGCACGGGCGTGGGTATCCATCAAATCGTCTCGAACAATCTTCTTGTGCGGCGGGTCTTTGAAGTACCCGTCCCTTAGAAAATTTTCATCAATCTTAACGGCCATCGTCGGCGCTCCTTTCTCGGTTACGGTATAAAGCGTAGGTGATGGGCAAGCGCATCCCGGCCATCACCTGACGATTGTTGAAATGGGTCAGGCTCCGCAATTCGGCCTCGACCTCCGGGGGCACGGCCCCGCTTTTGACAATGTTGCGGCCCAGATCGTAGGCCAGGCGAGCCATATAGAGCATATCGTCGGCCTTGATGGCCTCTGCCTGCGCCCAGGCGCGGGCCATCTCCGCATAGTGGAGCAGGCGGTGGCCAAAGGCGGGGGAGATGGGGTAGTGGCGGGGGACCTCCTTCTCCCGGCGATAATGGTGGAGTTGGGCATCGAGCAGTTCGGCCCATTTCCACAGCGTCTCGAAGGGCAGGCTGTGGTGGCGCTCTAAATCGGCCAACGCAGCTTGATGGGAGGGGCTGAGGTGTTCAAAGGCGGGTAGATCACGCCAGCGGGTGATGACCCCGAAGAGGGCCAGCCGGTTGCGCCCGCTATTTTTGGCCGCCTCCAGCAGCTCGCCCGCTTTCTGGGCGGAGGTGGCGATGGGGAATTTCGGTTTGGTGATGGTGATGGCCGCGGACAGGGTCAGGTTGGGGTTGTGGCCGGTGTATGCCTCGAACGCCTCGGCCAGATGGCGGCTGAAGTGGATCAGGGTATCCCACGGCCCGACCAGGGACAGATCATCCCCCCCGGCATAGACGGTGTACAACTGGTCGTAGCCGCTGCCCGGCGGGGGAGCGGCCAGGGTGTTATGAACCCAGCCGCTAAAGAAGAGGTCGATCATCCGGCTCAGGCTGGCCAGCCGGGACAGGCTGCGGTGTTCGTTATTGCGCTTTGTCTCGTTATTGCGCTTTGTCTCGAAACTTTCGGCAAACAACAGCCGCAGATTATCCAGATCGGCCCGCAGCACGCCCAGCAGTTGCGCCCCCTTTTTGCCGTCAGCGGCCTGGGCCGAGGCGGCCGACAGACAGCCAAAGTTGCGCAGGATGGGGTAATCGGCGGCCTGGACGCGGCTCTGGTCGGGCCGGATCAGCAGGCCACAGGTGTCGTGGTCGAAATAGCGGCCATAGACACAGCCCCGGTTGGGGTCGCAGAAGGCATCCACCTCCGCTTCGGTCTCGTAGCGGGGGACGTAGTTGGCAAAGTGGCGGATGACCGGCAGGCTGTGGGGCGTGGGCGTTTCATAGCCAAAGCCGTCCAGTTGATAGGGAGGCGCGTCGCCGGTCAGGAAAGGGCTGAGTTCAGCGTCATCGGTGAAGAGACGAATGTGGCGGGCGGCCTCTCCCTCGAACAGGGTTAACGTTTTTCTGTCATTTTTCGATAGTGAGGCGGGCCACTGGCCGCGCCAATAGGCGATGTAACGAGCGCCGACGATGCCTTCGGAAAAGACCCGGTCCTGGTAGCAGCGATGGCAGAGGCGCTCGTCGATGCTGGGTTCGTCCGGGTCGGCCCGGGCCGGGAGCCGCCGGCAACTGGGGCAATCCCCATCGGGAAAGTCGGCAAAGGTCCATTTGAAGTTGTCGGTCTGCCAGCCGTTGTCACCCTGAAGTAGCGTCCCCAGCCGGGCAGCTTTGGCCGTTTCGACGTTAGCTTCCAGGTCGGCCAGAACCTGGTTGATGGTCCGTGGTTGGTCGGTGTCGGGGTCTTGCAGGGTTAGCTCCGAACCGCTGGCCTCGACTGTGCCAAAGACAAAGGCCAGGTCCCCCTGGTACGCTTCCCACAACCAGGTGTTGATCTCGGTTTCGATCTGTTTCAGGGCGGCGTGAACGGGGGGCAGGTTGGGGGCCAGGAGGACGAATTGGCCGCCGCCGGAGAAGATGGTCGCGGCCAGGGGCAGGCTGTAGCCGGGGACTAACTCATCCCGCAGACGGTGGGCCACGGCTTCGGTCAGGGCGGTCACAAAAAAGGAGCGTGCCCGCAGCCGCTTGGCCACGCCCCCCGGCCCGACATTGGCGATGGTGTAGATGAAATCCTGCACGCCGGAGACATCCCCCTTAATCAGCACAAATGGAGGCTCATCCGCCGGGGCCGCCGTTTGTTCTCGCAGAAAGAGGGCGGCGGCGATGGCGCAACTGGTGCGGGCGTGGTCGAACAGGGAAACATCGTGGGGATCGCGGCTAAAGTCGCTGGGGATGGCCCAGGTGTACCGCTCCAGCAGGCTGTAGAGCCAGGCTTCAAGCTGGAACCAGCCATCTTTTTTGATCTCGGCCAGGGCATAGGCCAGCCCCTTTTCAAAACCCTCCCGGACGGGGGCGTAATCGGCCACGGTCAGGGCCGCGTCGGCCTGGGGAAAGGCCGCCGCCGGGGAGAGGGGGGCCGGGTGGTAGGTGTAGCGCTCGGCGACGACCAGGGGCCGGCCCAGATAGCGGCGGCCAAAGATCGTTTCCAGGGCCAGCTCCGAGGAGTCGAACTGTTGGTAATCGTGACTGTCCGGCTGTTCGCCGGCCGAGTAGGCGTTGGCTTCCCGGAGGATGGCCAGCAGCCGCGTCTCCGGGTCGGGGGCGGCTTCCGCCGGGGCCGACGTAGCCGGTTCGTGGTCCGCCAACAAGCGGCGCAGGAGCGGCAGATCAATGTCGGCGGCAAATTTTTCCTGGAGCGGTTGGGCAATGTCGGGCCGCTCTAAAAGCTGGCGGCCATAGGCCAGATGTTGCCGGGCCGTGTCGCTATCGGCCTGGGTCAAGAGCTTGCCGATGTCGTGCAGCAAGCTGCCCACAATCAGGGTGCGGTACAACGTTGAGGGGGTGGCAGTCATAGCGTGCTTCCTCGCAAAGATGGATGGTGACCGGGTAAAATCGGTCTGTCGCTGGCGTGGCTTATACCAAGGTCGTCGAGAGGCGACTGTGTGTTAGGGTTAATTATAACACAACAACCGAGGATTTGACCAGTCGCCTGCATCAATTTGGTCTTGTTCGTTATCAATCGAGCAATCTTCCAGCAATTCTCAATATGGCGGAAAGACCTGTCATGTTTCCGAAAAAAGGGGCATTAGCAAACTATTACAGGTCCAAAATCGCCTAATTGACAAGATTATGTCAAAAACCTGACAGGTCTGGCTCTAAATTTAGAACTGCTGTTTGTGTTAAATAAAAAAACCGCCGCTGTCATTCACGACAGCGGCGGTCTGGTGAGTCGTTCTGATTATTTCGACAATGTGACATTGTAGAATTATATACTCAGGACACATCCGACGGAACAGTGGCCGCTAACCGGGTCTCAAACTCGGCCAGGCTATCGGCCTCGAACGCAGCCTCGCTCAGGGCGGTGATGGCGGTCAGGTCGAGCGATTCGAGGGCGGGGTCGAAATGATCGACGGGGACGCCGAAGCGACTGGCCAACATATGGCGCAATACGGACAGGGCAGCGGCGCGGCCTTTCTCAAGCCCGATTTTTTCACCTTCTTCTCTTCCTTCTTCGACCCACTGTTCAGCTACGGTTGGCATCAGCTTGTCTCCTTCCTCAATTGCCTTGAGAACTATCGTCGTCAGTTCTTCTTTACTCAACTTATCACTACCGGCGGCCATATAGCGCAAGACCGTCTGGATGTACGCTGTGGCCGTCTCTTGATCCAACAACTCGTAGACCAGACGGATGATCTTGGCTAACTGCTGGCCCACATCCTCGGCATAGATATATTTTAGCGACAACAACCCTATCTGTAAAATGACCGCTCGTTCAATCCGGGTCTTGATCTCCTCATCGCTGTATTGGCTCAAATCGGCCAGATGATACCGAAACTCCGGCACATAAGGCCGCAATTCATCCGGTACGTCAAACAAGGCCGAAAATTCACGGGCCACCCGCCATTCCTGACGACCGTGGTAGACGACCAAGGGGAACACTGGCAGCAGCGGCTTCTTCTGTTTCTCAGCTTGATCCCAGATGCGGTCCATATAGCGCAGCAGGTGCAAATTGATACGCGGTTCCGGGTGACTTTTATGCTCGAATAGGACGTAGATGTACCACTCGCTGCCGCTCCGGAGGGCCACTTTGTAGAGCAAGTCGGAGAAATGCTCTTGTAACTCAGGATTGATGAAGCTATCCTTTTGGATGTCCAGGCTGTCTAAATCGAACAGCCTGGACACCTCAGCGGGCAGGTAATGCTGCAAAAAATCCTGGGCAGCTTCCCGCCGGGTGAACAGGTCCTTGAAAAATTTGTCGTGAGGGTTGGTTAGATCACTCATCCTGACCGGATTATAGGCACAATAGCCGGAATCGGCAAGGGGCACGATAATTATTGTGAGGGGCGTCCTTTTTGGCGGCAAACGCTCGCGAGGTGAGAGGCGCTTCTATTATACATAAACGGTTAGGTTTGGCAAGGGCGGGGTAAACCCTTCCAGCCTGCCCACCTTCTTGGAAGCTCCAGATGGCCTGATTGCCACCCAAATTTTCCAAAAGCAGATCAAGGTCGGCCCAAAATGGGTTATTAGCTTCCAGGAAGGTCACTGCGGCCCGCCTTCCACCCTTCCCCCTTCCAATCTTCCATCCCTTTTGCCCAAAACCCCCCTTTCCCCTACAATGAAAAGACCGCCCCTGTCTTTTACGACAGCGGCGGTCTGGTTGATACTCCTGATTGTCACCCCCCTGGCGAGATTCCCTCTGTGGAATCCCAAAGCTAGCTTTGGGATTCCGAACGGGACTGACACTGGGGGGGCCAAACACCCGATCAACGCTTGGACGGCGGCATTTCGGTATGGGCAATCAGGCTATCGACATCTCGGCGTAGCTTGAGCAGAGATTCTTTCCACTGCTCAAGCTGCTGGCCGAGGGGCAGCAGGCTTTCCACGCCCTGGCGGAGTTCGACCAGGGCCGTGGTGGCCTGGCCCAAC